>JAJFGM010000410.1 GCA_021776145.1 Kiloniellaceae bacterium
CATGAGGCTGCGCAGCCAGGTGTATTCAAGCTGTTTCTGACGCCAGACATCCGAGACCGAAGCCGCCTTGTCGCCGAGATCGCCGCCGCCGCGCCCGATGGCCGAGTGAACGTCGAAAAGCGTCCCATAGGCGTCGAAGACACAGGCGCCGACATTTGCGAGTTCTGGCTGTGCGGTCATCGGATAAGGCCCTCGTTTAGTGGTACCACCGGATTAAGGTAGTGCGCGGACCTGGCGAAGGAAAGACGGCAGGGTGCCCTGCGTTAGTGGTAGAGGATCTGCCCGAAGATCAACAGGTTGCCGACGAGGCCCACGGCGAAGGCGGCGGTGCGTAGCCAGGAAATGCCGGCTATCATCACGGCGATTTGTACGATGCGGGCCCAGAAGAACAGTTGGGCGCCCAGCACCGTCATACCATTGGAAACGCCCAGGACGTGGGCGACCAGGACCAGGATGGCGAAGGGCGCGATGTTTTCCACCAGATTCATGTGAGCCCGGTGGGTGCGCTGGGCCCAGGCGGGAAGGTCGTCGACAACACCGCAGGGATAACCGACCGCGCGGACCAGCCCGCGTGTCTTGATCTCACTCAGGATATAGGGGATCCAAATTAGTATACAGATCAGCGCCGTGTAAGTGAGCAGGCGCAGTTCCATGGTGAAGGATTCCGGTCCGGTCATGCTTCGATCTCCTTGCGGTTGGTTCTTCGTCCAAAGCAAGAATGTGCCGAAACCTGGGGCAGGGAAAGAGGTAAGTGTCAGGGAAATGCCGGTCGGATCTTGGCCTGTCGAATTACCGCCCCATCAACGGGAGGAGGTGCCGAACAGGCCCTAATCGATGGAACGAAGCTTCTCGAGCAGGCCATCCATGCCGTGGTGAAAAACATAGGAGTTGAACTCTTCACGCAGCGTGCTTGTCATGCTTATGCCGTCTGCGAGCAGATCGACGATCTTGTAGGCTCCGTTTTCTTCCCGGACCCTCCAGGTCCATTCAAGCTGTTGGCCCTCCACGTCCTTGATACGCGAGAACACCAGGGTGTCGCGATCCAATGGCCGGTTGGTGCCGATGACAACAAATTCTTCCGATTGGTGCCGTAATAAAGCTCTGGGGTAAATTTGTAGGACATAGTTCGCGAAGAGCTCGTTGTATTCGCTGCGTTGCTCATCGGTTGCTGTTTTCCAGGTCGGACCCAAGACCCTTTGGCCGGTGACCTTGAGATCAACACTTTCCTGCAGCAATTTCTGGATGTTGGCGACCTTTTCATCGGCCCCGAGTCCATCCGACTTGAGAATAGTCTGAGCCGTGTACCCGATTGCTTCTATGAATTTTTTTGCACTATCGTTCGGGTCTTCCGCCAAGGCAACCTGATGCCATAGAAACACCAATACCACTGCAATCGCTGGAAAGAGCTTTCCAAGCCGGACAAACGAACTCTTGCGGTCGCAAGTGGAGTGTTCGTGGGCTCGCGCTACAGCATTGAATCGCATTTATGATACCTCTGTTCTTGACGTCCTCCTCGCAATACAGCTTGTCCATCCGCAGCCGCCAGGGACAGTTCGTGATTCTACCTATTCTGTATATGTCAGTCGCTCGAAAGAGCGTTTTATGTTTTCCGCCTGTTTCACAGTTGGCGCGGCAGCTAATGAAGTGGCCGCGTTGAAATGATGCGCGAATGACGGGGCCTTGGATTCAATCGCCTTGGCGGTGTGCAGGATATCTGGCCAGGATACCTCGTACCCGTGCCAGCGCGGAACCCAGGACGCCCCGTTCATCTTGGGGTGGCGGCCGGGCAAGAGGCAGGCGGAAGTGCGCCGCCGGTTGGCTTTGGGATCTTTCGGTAAGAGCGGCGCTCAGGACGCCGGAGCTTGCGGTCGCAGGATCCACGTCGTCTGTTCGGCGCGCAGCATCTGGCGATAGATGGCCAGTCCTTCGAGGATGCGCTGCACGTAGTTGCGGGTCTCGCTGAAGGGGATGGCTTCGATCCAATCGACGGGGTCGACCGCCGGGTCGCGCGGGTCACCGTTCGCCTTCATCCAACGCTGGGCCCGCGTCGGTCCGGCGTTGTATGCGGCCAGGGCGAGGATATAGGAGCCTTCGAAACGTTCAACGAGGCGCGAGAGGTAGGCGCGGCCCAGGCGCAAATTGTAGTCCGGGTCCGCTGTCAAATCGCTGCTGCTGTAGGGAAGCTTCATTGAGCGCGCGACGTTGCGCGCGGTGCGCGGCATCAACTGCATCAAGCCGCGGGCGCCGGCGCCGCTGACGGCATTGGTATAGAAGGCGCTTTCCTGACGGATGACTGAAAGAACCAGAGAAACTTCCGGGCTTTGTCCGCTGAGCGGGATGGTCGGATAGAGGCTGTTCGGCAGAATGACGCCTTCGTGGCGCGCGCTCTTGGCAATGCGTATGGCAAGGTCCGGGCGACCGACCTGTTCGGCCAGCCGGGCGGCCAAGGCAAAGTCCGACGGTGTGGCGGCGGCGGCCCTGAGGCGGATGAAAAAGATCTTTTGCAGCCTGTGTTCATCCATGCGGCCCAGCAAGCGGATGATGCGGACCAGATCGCGGCTCTCGAAATCCTGGCGAACGCTGGTGCCTGGCTCGGGGAACGGAGCGCTTGGAACCTGCAATGGCTTGCCAAGGCGCTGTGTCGCCAACTGGCCATAGAATGTGGTGTTGTAAACCGCCGCGTTGAGATGCCAGCGGTTGGCGTAGTCGGGCTTGTCGATGGCCAGGGCCGCTTCGCCGGCCCAATAGGCGGCACGTGACTTGCTCAAAGGCGAGTTCACGCCGTCGAACATCTTGGCGAAATGCAGGTAGGCATCGCGCGGACGATCGAGGCGACGGAGGGCGATCCACCCGGCCAGCCACTCGCCCTCGGCGAACCCAAGACCGCTTTCCAGGCCATGCCGGCTGGCCAGTTCGTAGGCGCGCGTCGCGTCGCCCGTTTCCAGTGCCCGTCGCGCCGACCACTCGCGCAGGGCCCACCAGCGCTCTGGCTGCGGCAGCGTCTCGGGCAGGCCCGCCATCAGTTCCAGGACTCCGTCGGTGCGGCCCTTGCGGCGGCGCCAGTTGGCCCGTTCGTAAATCAAGCCAGGGTCTGTCTTCAGGTCCCGCGGCACACGGTTGATGGCGTTGTCGACGGCGCCGTTGCGGAAGGCCAGGCGCAGCCGTGCATCGGCCAGGGCCGGATAGCCGCCGCCAAGGCGCTTGGCCTGCCGTTGCGCGGCATAGCGCTGACGGTCCCAAAGCAGCCGGTCCAGGCGCGCCCACTCGTCCTCGACGCGAAGATGTTCGTTGAAGCGCTTGCGATAGTCTCGCTCTTGGTCGCGGGTGAAATCGAGTTCGACCCAACTGCGGCGAATCAGCGCGACGGCTTCGGCGGTGCGACCGCCGCGCAACAAGGCGTCGGCATGCGCGCTTGTACCCTCGGGGCTCAATGCCGGGTAGAGGCCGAACCAGGCGATGACCTCGTCGTCCGGCAGGTCGGCGGGCATTTTGGTCTCGGCCAGGCGTTGGATATCGTTCTGGTATGGCCAGTCGGGATTGGTGCCAAGGAATTCGGCGGTCTGCTCGAAACTGGCACGGCTGCCCGGCTTGGTCATGTCGAGCCAACGCAGGATCTTGCTGGCGAGCGGATCCCTAACCTTGTCGGCGAAGCTGCGGGCACGGCTGGTGTGACCGGACCGATAAAAGCCCAACGCAAGCTTCAGATTCTGCTCATCGACGGTCAGGGGACGATCGACCAATAGCAGCGCGCTCGCGGGGACCGTCGGCTTCGGTCCCGGTGGTATCGGCACCGGATCCACGGCCGCAGCCACCGGTTGCGCAAACAACCAGGCGGTGGCGAGCAGGGGTACCAGCAGTCTCCTCATCTGCGCTCCCGTCTCCATGCCCCGATAATGCAGGTAATAAGGTTACAATTGTGGAAAAATGTGGCCGAAATAAAACACAGAGCGAAATGACGTCGCTAAAGTATTGTTAAGCATAAGCTCCGACATTGCCGGCCAAGCGCGTCGATTTGGTCTGGCGTCGGTCCCCAATGTCGCCTTAAAGCTGGCCCTGTTGCCGCTCGGTAACCTTGCGAGCGACGGGACATGCGGCTAATGTCGCCCCTCTTGCGACGGAGTCGGCGCGGGAATGATTATTGACCCTGAACTGAGATTGGGAAATAGCGATGTCGGATCCGATGTTTCGCGGTTCGATCCCGGCACTGATCACACCTTTTAAGGATGGCCGGGTCGACGAGGCCGCCTTCCAGAAATTTGTAGCCTGGCAAATCGATCAGGGTAGCCACGCTGTCGTTCCCTGCGGCACCACAGGAGAATCGCCGACACTCAGTCACGAAGAAGACATGCGGGTGACAGCCATGTGTGTCGAGGTGGCGAACGGGCGGGTTCCGGTAATCGCCGGCACGGGTTCGAATTCGACCGACGAGGCGATCCTGCTGACGCAGCATGCCAAGGATGCCGGCGCCGACGCCGTACTCGTTGTTACGCCCTACTATAACAAGCCGACCCAAGAGGGACTGTACCAGCACTTCAAGGCCATACACGACGCCGTGGAAATCCCGATCATAATTTACAACATACCTGGGCGCAGCGTTGTCGATATGACGGTACAGACGATGGCCCGCCTGGCCGAGCTGCCGAACATTACCGGGGTCAAGGACGCGACCGCCGATTTGACCCGCCCGGCCAAGACGCGGCGCGAGGTCGGCGTCGATTTCTGCCAGTTGAGCGGTGAAGACGCGACGGTGGTCCCCTTCCTGGCACAGGGGGGGCACGGCTGTATCTCGGTGACGGCCAACGCCGCACCGAAGCTCAGTTGCGAATTGCACGAGGCCTGGCAGGCCGGCGATATGGTAACCGTGTCGACCATCAACGATCGACTGATGCCGCTGCACGAGGCGCTGTTCTGCGAGTCCAGTCCGGGCGGGGTCAAGTACGCTGTCAGCCTGCTGGGGCATTGCCAAAACGAACTGCGCCTGCCGATGGTTTGCGTCTCCCCTTCGACCCAGGTACGGGTTCGCGATGCCATGGTCTACGCCGGCTTGATCAATTAGCGCCCCAGAGGGCGCGCACCACGAGACATAAAGGCGAAGAAGCTATGGAGGGGGCAACGAAAAGGCTCGTCGCCCAGAACCGGCGGGCGCGGCACGAATATTTCATCGAGGAAACGCTCGAGGCCGGAATTATGCTGCAGGGCAGTGAGGTCAAGTCATTGCGTCTGGGCCGCGGTTCCATCGCCGAGGCCTATGTTTCCGAAAGCCGCGGCGAACTATATCTGCAGGGCGCGCATATCCCCGAGTACGAGGCGGCGAGCCGATTCAATCATGAACCAAGACGCCTGCGAAAGCTCTTGGTTCATCGGCGTGAGCGCGATCGTATGATCGGACAGATCAGGCGCGATGGTTACACCATCGTGCCCCTGGAGATCTATTTCGGTCCGCGCGGCCATGCCAAGGTGCTTCTCGGCTTTGCCAAGGGCAAACGCAAAGTCGACAAACGCGAGACAATCAAGCAGCGTGACTGGCAGCGCCAGAAAGCCCGCCTGATGCGGGAAAAGAGTTGAAATCAGCGCGGCCTGGGTCGCTCCGACCGGGCCTGTCGAATTTCTTTCGTGGAATATAAAGTCAAAACGATCGCGCCACTAGCCAAGGCGGGCGGCAAGGCCGGCGAAAACCGCTTCGAACATTTCCGTGGTCAGCCGGCCGGTATTGGTGTTGTAACGCGAGCAGTGATAGCTGTCGGCAAGCAGCAGGCCGTTCGGAAGCTCGTGCAGCGCCGCGTGCGCGAACTTATAGGCGCTTTTTTTATGACCCAGTGCTGACAAGACGGCGCCATGCGAGACCGTGCCCAGGCTGAGGATCGCCCGCAGCCCCGGTCGCGCGGCGATTTCGGCTTGCAGGAAGGCAAGGCAAGTGCGGATTTCGACCGTCGTCGGTTTGTTTTCCGGCGGTACGCAGCGCACGGCGTTGGTAATGCGGCAACCGGTGAGCCGCAGACCGTCGTCCGGACGGCGTGCGTAGGCGCCTTTGCACCAGCCGAACTTGCGCAGCGTCGCGTAGAGAAGATCGCCAGCGTAATCGCCGGTAAAGGGGCGCCCTGT
>JAJFGM010000042.1 GCA_021776145.1 Kiloniellaceae bacterium
TCTCACCGACACTTGGATTTCCGTTCGCCTGCCGCGCGGCACGGGCACCGCGTGGGTCTAAACGCGCCGTGGGGCGGCGTTTGCGCGCCTCACCGCCAGCTGTGCCGCGCGGCAGGCGAACCCGAAGGGCGTGCTTGAGAAGCTGACAGGCTACGTCAAAGCGCTTGCCCGATGTCCCGCATCGCGCCGCGAACTTTTCCTCCCCTGTCAGCTTCACAAGCACGCGAAAACCGCGTGACGGTGAGAAATCCGGGCTAGTTTTGCCAGCCGCCGACGAGAAGCTCCAACAGGCTCTTGAAGTTGGCGGCGGGGCGATCCAATCCGAGCACCGCGGCCTCGATCTCGGCGACCCGGTCGTCGCTCAGGACCGTGCCGGCAAAGGCGCGGAACTTGGCCACCACCTCGGCTTCGCTCGGCTGTGGATCCGGGCCGCCGGAGGCTTCCGTCGCGCCGCTGTCGAGGACCCGGCCGTCCTTCAGGGTGATCCCCAACCTTGCCAAGCGTTGCGCCGGGTAGGCGGCCTCAAAACCGGCGTCGACCTGGACATGGGTACGTCCGGTGAGGCCGACGATGGTCGGATCGCTGAAGCTCCCCTCCATCACCTCGTCGACGCCGACGTATCCTCGCGCCAGGGCGGCCGCCACCGGCCAGGCCAGGGAGTACTGCGCCACCGGTGACGAGTTAGGCACGCCGCCGTTCAGCTGTGCGGCGTATACGAAGGTGGCGACTTCGACACGGTCGATCATCTCCGCCGTCAACGCGTGTTCGCGGCGCAGCCGCAAGGCGGCATCGATGGGCGCGTGCACCCAGCGGCAAACGGGATAGGGCTTGATGTACTGTTGGGCGGTCAGCCAGTTGTGGCCGAGGTCGGCCCAGGCAAAAGCCGCGTCGTCGAACTCGATGGTCGCGGCGCAGCCGCCGGTGAAGCCCTCTTCGGCGATCAGGACGGCAGTGATGCCGGTCGGCGCGCCCCAGCCCGTGCCGTCGTGCAGCATCGAGGGGTTGGCGATCTCACGCATCATCTGGCTGCGCGGCGCGTGATACTCTGCGATCCCCAGGGCGTTGCGAAAGGTCCGCTCGTCGAGACCGCGCAGCCGCGCGCCGATGGCGGCGCAACCCAGCGCGTTCCAGGCGCCGGAGGTGTGGTAGTCGGCGACCGTCGCGTGCAGCGCGGCGGCGGCGCGATAGGCGATCTCGTAGCCGACCACCATGGCGGCCAGCGCCTCGCGACCCGCGACCGCGGCGGCGTCCTCGGCAAAGGCGCAAAGGGCGGGAAGGAGCGCCGCCCCGGCATGGCCCTTGGAGGGCTGCCAGCCGTCGTGGGCGTCGAGATTGTCGAGCTGCGTCGCCATGGCGAACCCGAAGCCCGGCAGCGAGGCCGGCCGGCCGTCGAACAGCAGGCGCGCCGCCGGCGCGCCGGGGCCGGCGGCCCAGTGCGTGACCGCGTGGTCGCGGGCGATGCGCCCGGCTTCCAGCTTGCCGCCGGCCGCCAACACGCCGATGAGGTCGAGGGTCAGGAGTTTGGCGGCCAACACGGCCTCTGCCGGGATCGCCGCGAAGCCGAGGTCGCGGGTGAAGATGGCGACTTGCTCGAAGGCGGGCGTAGGCTCGGGAAGGTTCTGCATGACGGTCATGGCGGCGCTGCGCTGTTCTTGTTGGTTCGTGAGGGCCTCAAGGCTGTATTGAGCATAGCGGCGTGAAGGTCAATGGCCGAGTTGGGCAGTGGATTGGCGGTGCTTCGGGCTTGCCGGTGCGCGCAAAGCAGGATTGAATTGACGCTTGCTCTGCGTGTTTGGCGATGGCGGACATGGTGTTCACGTTCAACCTCATAACCCTGGGTGGAATTTCGCCCACGGTCACATTCAACCGGCAAGCCGGGGCCGCAAGCGGTGGTGGCGCCACGCCGCCCGCACTGCAGATCCCTTTCCAGGATATCAATGAGAAAACCGACATCCTCTCGCTCTTGAGTTGGCAGACCGCAATATCCCGCTTCGCCGGCCGGCAAGCGGAGATGGCGTCCCTGACGACCTGGGTCGACTCGGCGCCCCGCACTTCGGTGAAGTTCGTTATTGGGGAAGGCGGCATCGGCAAGACTCGCTTGGCAGCGGAGTTCGGCCTGACGCTGCGCGAAGTGGGCTGGGACGCCGGCATGGTCGAATTGGAGATCGCGAGGAGTTACGCCTTCGCCAAGCCGGCCGCGCTTTTGATCGTCGATTACCCGGAAGAGCAGCTTACCCAAGTCAAGTCCCTGCTGACCGGATTGGCGCGCCTGGAAAGCGACGTGACGCTTCGGATCCTGCTGCTGACCCGGCAGGCCATGGACAACTGGATCCAGGTCGTCGACGAATGCCGAGCCAATGCGATCTGCGATTTCGAACCCGTTGTTTTGGAGCCAGTTGATGCGCCGGCGGCACACGAACTCTACAACTCGGCCCTAGAGCGAGCCTCGGAAAATCTGCGCACAGCACCGCCGCCGCTGTCCGAAGAGGCCTTGGAGCATTGGCTCGATTCTGCGCCGGAAAATGCTCGCAGCCTTTTCATCGTGGCGACGGCGGTCTATGGCGCCCTCCATCCCGAGGCCGACGTCGTGGCCTACAGCGGCCCCGAGATTATCGCGGCTTTGGTCACGCGGGAGAACCAACGCTTGGCGGCAGTATCCACGGATCACGGGTTGGAGCCGGAAAGTCTGGCCAGACTCCTGACCATCGCCGCCGTCGCCGGGACGCTACATGAAGACAAGCTCGAACGGCTGGCCGATCTCGGCGAACCGCAAAGGCTGCTCCGAGCCGCCATTGCGGCGGGCCACACAGCCGATCGAGCCGTGGCGGCGCCGACGCCGGACATCGTCGCGGCGGAGCATGCGGTCCGTACCATGGAGAGCGCCAAGAATTTGGCTCCTGAACTACTGTGGCAAGCTGTGGGCCTGGACGATCCGATAGCGGCTATCGGCCGATTGGGCCGCCTTTGTTATGACGCCGAACAGGTTCTCAAGAAACTTGATAGCCAATTGGCCATGTGTCTGGCGCGTTCCCTTGAAGACAACGTCGAACGCTGCCGTGTCGTCGTGCCGGCCTTTGCCGATAGCAACATACCAACAGGTCTGACGGGCTGTGCGGTCTCTGTTTGGCGCACATTGGCTGGACGAGCGGGCAACGAAGAGGAACAAGCGGGGTGGCTGAACAACCTCTCGAACAGTCTTTCGGCGTCGGGGGACGAGGCGGGGGCGCTGGACGCGGTGAAGCAGGCCGTCGATATCTATGAGCGTCTGGCAGCGGCCAACCCGGCGCGTTTCGAGCCGGACCTGGCGTCATCGCTGA
>JAJFGM010000411.1 GCA_021776145.1 Kiloniellaceae bacterium
GGACCAGCCGGCGCGGGTCGGACCCCGCTTCGCCGACGGCAACGAGGCCGGCGCCGCCAGAGATTGCCCGAAAGCTCCCGTGAAAGATTCCTTGAAAGACATCGTCTCGGCCATCGACGGTTGCCTCGACTGCCTGGATGCCCTGAGCGAGACGCGTCATGATCACCCTCTCGCACCGGTGCCGCCGATTTGAGCGGAAGGCAGGCCCGCAATCCCCCTCGCCTAGGCTGGGGTCATCGCCCGCCACGGCCGTCAGATGAAAGAACAGCATGCCGCCGGAACTGACAGACGCCCATGACCTGATCGACCTGCAAAAGGTCGCGCAACGGCTCGGCATCACGCCGTTGTTTTTGCGCTGGTCCCTGGACGCCGGTCTACCCCTGATCTTTCAAAACAAGGATGGTCTGTTCAGCGTTTCGATGGGGCGCGGCGAGGCGGCGAGCAAAGCGCCAGCACAATCCGCCGCCGAGCTTGAGACCCCGCCCCCTGATGTCGCATCCCCTGAAGTTGCATCCCCATTGGCCCCACCCCGGGCCGCCGCACCCGATCCCGCTGCGCCGCCAACGCAGCAAGGCGAGATCGACTTCCTGCGGCGGCACCTGAGCAGCCGAGACGGCGTCGCGGCCGACAAGGACAAGCTGCTCGCCGAACTGGCCCTGCGTATCGCGGCGCTTGGCGAAACCGCAATCGAGCGCGGTTTCTCGGCCCTCACCGCCTTGCATGGCGCGTCAGGCCGATACGAGCCTCGCCAGACCGAGCCCAATCAGCCTTATCCCAACGACCGTGGGGATCGAGGCGCGGGCCACGGCGGCACCCATACCACTTCGCCACAAGCACAGCCGGCCGCGCCGGCGCCGGCCGCATCCGAGCCGATCGCGCCACGCATCCCGCTGCCGCCGCACCCGCTCCGTACCGATCCGACGCAGGACGAGATCAATCGCCGCCACGAATTGGCAATTGAGAATATCCGCGACACCCTCATCCTGATTCGCAACTACCTCGCCCAGATAGATCCTCTCGCCGGCGACAAACCCTGAACTGCAGCAGGCGCGCCAACCCAAAAGCACGATCCGAGCCAACGCACGTTCCAAAAAAAGCTGTGTATTCCAAGTAATCAAGTCTTACGCGACTCCGCCAAGCCTGTGATATCTTGCCTCAAGTGGAGAGGACTTGGGATTTGAAGAAGCACAACATTATTATTGAACGCTGGCCGGGAAACGACGGACCGCGTGGACAGCGTGGGACGCCGGGATTCCGCTGGACGGTTTCGTTCGACCGCGACGGTCGCTACTTCTTCCAGGGATTTGAGGACACGCACGCCGCGGCCCGCGCCGCGGCGGAGGCCTACCTCAAGGAACAGGGGATCAATTTGGACTGGATCCCGCGTCCCGCGGATTCGGCCAAGGTTCTGAAAAAGCGTTCCAAGCGGCAGGTCCTGTAACTCGGCGTTCTCATTGCGCGCCTAATGCGGGTCATTTTTTGGTCGGGACAGCTTTGTGGTTCCGACAAGACATGTGACTTCGCTCTACATCAAATAGTTAGAGCAGTTTTGCCGCGTCGATGGATCGCGGCTTGCGTTTCCATGTGACCCGGATTTGCTCGAGGGCCGCTACTGGATAACGCGAATCACACCCTGATGGGTCGCGATAAATGTTGTTTGCGAGGTAGGGCGCTTCGACGTGTCGGGCCGTCGCATGTCCCAAACTCAAAGACCGCGGCAAGGCCGTGGCCCCTCTCGCCCCACCTGGGGACGAGAGGCGCCAGCCAAGAGACGATCCGGTGCAGCGGCTCACGCCCTGGCCTGCGGAATAGTGGTATTTGCAGGTCGCGCCTCTCCAATCACCTCTCTGTGAGGCCGACAAGCGGCCCTGCGCTGTGGCACATTTGCCACAGAAAATTTGATGCACGTCAAGGTGCCGAAACCAGGCTGCGCCTAGATTGCCTGTGCCGCCTGGAGCGGATCTATGCCAGCAGGGTCGCCCTGCCCTGATTGTCCGGACACCCGATAGGGTGCCGGACCGCGAGGGCGGGGCGATCTCTTTTTGGCCCCGGCCACGCGGCCGCCCAAACCCCCGGTCGCTTGCCTTAAGGCTCCAGCCCGCGTGCCGACGCCTGGATGATTTCCCACGCCGCCAGCACGGGGCGACGCTGGGTCGAGGTCTGGCCGACGACGAAGCGGATGGCGTAACGCCCGCGCACGCGGTTCTGCGTCAGGTAGAGTTTGCCGGAGTCGTTGAGGCATTCGAGCAGGCGCGTGTTAAGAGCTTCCAGCCGTGCCTCGTCAAGATCGCCCCCCGCCCGGCCATGGGCCGGATGGTAACGGAAGGAAAACAGCGACAGGCGCAGCGGCGAAAGAATCTCGAAGTCCTCGGCGGCGGCCACCTGGTCATGGAGTTCACGCGCCCAGGTCAGATGCCGGCGCAGCATCGCCCGCAGTCCCTCGACGCCATAGGCGCGGATGACGAACCACAGCTTGAGGGCGCGGAAACGGCGGCCAAGTGGCACGCTCCAGTTCTGATAGTCGGTAACGGCACGGCCTTCCGGCGACTTCAGGTATTCCGGCACCAGGGCCAGGGTGCGCTCGAGGGCCGCGACGTCGCGCAGGAAGAAGGCCGTGCAGTCGAAATTGGTGAAAAGCCACTTGTGCGGGTTGAAGACGAAGGAATCCGCCAGCTCGATGCCATCCAACAGACCGCGCTCCTCGGGCAGGATCAGGGCGCTGCCGGCCCAGGCCGCGTCGACGTGCAGCCACAGGCCCTCGCGGCGACAGATCTCGCCGAGCGGGCGCAAGGGGTCCATCGCCCCTGTACCGGTGCCGCCGATCGAGGCGACGAGACAGGCGGGCGTGCGGCCGGCGGCGCGATCCTCGGTTATGGCGGCGGCCAGCGCTTCCGGGCGCATGGCGAAATCCTCGCCGGTTTCGATGCGGCGCAGGTTGCGGCGCCCGAGGCCCGCCACTTTGAGGCCCTTTTCGATCGACGAGTGGGCCTCGGTCGAGCAGTAGACGACCAACTCCGTGCCCTTGGCGCCGAGCGCCGCGAGGCCGATTTCGTTGGCCTGCCAGTCGGTCGCCTGTTCCCGCGCCGTCAGGATCGCCGCCAAGGTAGCGCTGGTCGCCGAGTCCTGGATGACGCCCTTGAAGTCGGCCGGCAGGCCCAGCATGCCGACCAGCCAATCGAGCACCCGGTCCTCCAACTCGCTGGCCGCCGGCGAGGTCTGCCACAGCATACATTGCGCCGCCAGGGTCGCGGTCAGCATTTCCGCGAGCACCGACGGCGGGCTCGAGTTGGCGGGGAAGTAGGCAAAAAACGAGGGGTGCTGCCAGTGCGTCATGCCGGGCAGCAGATCGCGTTCGAAGTCGGCAAAGATCTCTTCGAAGGGCTCGGCCTTGGCCGGCGGGCCCGCCGGCAGCTTGGCCTTGGTTTCGCCGGGCGCCACTTGGGCCCGCACCGGATAGGCCTCCACGCCTTCCAGGTAATCGGCCATCCAGTCGACCAGTTCGTGTGCCCGGCGGCGAAACTCTTCCCTGTCCATCGCGATCTTCTCTCCCTTTGCATCTCCCGGCGAGCATTCCCGCATGTCACGGCCGCGTCAATGGCGGGGCGGCAAGCCGCGCGACACTCCCACCTGGCGATCCGCGCTTGCGCACACCGGGCGATCCGCCCTTGCGCCGGGGCGAAGCTTTTGCCATCAACGGGGCAGTCTTCAGGACGCCGCGCCCGTCGCGACCGTCGCATGCTTGAGGGAACAGCTTCATGGGTTACGTCATCACGCCGCCGCCGGCCGCCAGCCTGCCAGTGCGCGGTTCGCAGGATCTCTTTCCAGTGCACCGTATTTATTGCGTCGGGCGCAACTACGCGGCCCATGCCATCGAGATGGGCCACGACCCGGACCGCGACGAACCCTTCTTTTTCCAGAAGAATCCGGACTGCCTGGTCACCGGCGGCGGCGCCTTCCCCTATCCGCCGCGCTCGGAGGACGTGCATCACGAGATCGAACTGGTGGTGGCGCTGGCCTCCGGCGGCCGCGACATCCCGCTCGGCGAGGCGCTCGGTCATGTCTACGGCTATGCCGTCGGCCTCGACATGACGCGCCGCGACCTGCAGGCCGACTGCAAAAAGATGGGCCGGCCCTGGGAAATCGGCAAGGCCTTCGAGAATTCCGCCCCCTGTGGCGACCTCGTCCCGGCGGCCGAAATCGGCCACCCCGACCAGGGCGCCATCTGGCTCAAGGTCAACGGCGAACTGCGCCAACAGGGCGATCTCAACCAGCTGATCTGGAAGGTGCCGGAAATGATCTCGTACCTTTCCGGCCTCTTCGAGCTGACGGCCGGTGATCTGATCATGTCGGGCACCCCGGCCGGCGTCGGCCCGGTGGCGCGCGGCGACGACCTGCACGGCCACATCGACGGCATCGGTGAACTCGCCGCCAAGGTGGTGTGAAGGCGCCCGACCGAAACACTGGTCGCGCGCGCCGCCGTCCATACTCCAAGGGGATCCGTATCCCGCGCTCTTCAACTCCCGGCTGTTTTATGACATGATGCACTCTGAAAGCCTGTTTCCAGGAATCGGTGAGTCTCGTCCCGGCGGACAGGCGCATCATCGAGACGGAAGAGGCGAATGCCGGACGACGGGTCAAGCGCGACCCTGCGCGAGACCATGTACGGCGCCGAGCGCAACCACGGTGGCCGGGCCTGGCGCACTTGAAGCGGCGCAGAAATCAATCAAAACGCACTTATTATCCATGGGTAATCTCGCTTTAGTGTTTGTAAAATCTTCCCCATTTGGAGAACGACAACCCTTTGCTAACGCTTACGCTTTAGGCTTGCCCCCTCTTGCCTCTCTTGCCGCCACAGCCGCGATGAATGCGTCGCGACACGCTCGGCAACAGCGATGGAAATATGATGAGTTCGAGTTTTGGCAATTTCGATCGCAACTTGCGGGCCGCCGCGCGACGCCTGCTGATCGGCCTTATGCTGGTCGAAGTCGGCCTGGTGGTCATCAACCTCGCCCACTATGCCACGGGCTTTCCCCTCAAGATCGTCCACCGCTGGTTTTACCTTGACGGTGAAAACGGCTTCGCCGCCTGGTTTTCGGCGGCGCAAATCCTGCTCATCGGCGTGTGTTTTCTGATGCTCGGCCTGCTTGCCGACCGGCGACTGCGCCTGAACCGCTTTTTTCTCCTGCTCGCCGGCGGCTTCGTCTTTCTCTCGATGGACGAATCCATCGCTTTCCATGAAAATGCATCGACGATCCTCATGCATAACCTCCTCGGCCAGAAACCCGGCGACGCTCTCGGCATTGCCGTGATCGCCTATCCCGTGGCGGCCTTGATCCTGGCCGCATTCAATTGGCGTAGCATTGTGGTCTGCTTGCAGCGTTTCCGCGGACCGAGCCTGTGGCTCGGCGCCGGCACGGCGATCTATATCCTTGGCGCCGCCGGCATCGAAGTCGTGAGCTACGACTTCGCGGCGCGCGACCCCGCCAACTTGCTTTACCTGGTCCAGGTCTCGGCCGAGGAATTCTTGGAAATGGTGGGCTGTACGGTAATCCTCTTGGGGTCCCTGGCGTTACTGGTCAGCGTGCCGCTGCGCGATCTGCGCACCACGCCGCCACTGCAGGCATCCGTACTTATGCCGACGGACAAGGTGTCGGTCAGCCTCGAACAGCGGTTCCCGCACAACACGCCGGCGACGGATCCCGCACTGATCCTGCGGCTACGCGACGTGCTTGGCCTGAACAAGCGGTCTTCGACGCGCGAACTCTCTTAGTGATCCGGATCACACTAGATTCAATTTTTTAAAGTCCTTACGATCCTGTTCTAACAGGGTCCGCGAGGACAACATGCAGCCACGCGCCTTCCTCGACCACCACCTGCCTGCTCTGCAGGCCGACGAGGTTCGCCACGGATTGATCTTGGCGATCCTGCAGGAGCTGGCCGACGGCGACAGCGACCCGCGCAGGTGGTCGCTCGGCGCTGCCACGGCCTGTGCCGTGCAGAGCCCGGGCAGGCCCATCGTGCTCGGCCAGCTCGATAGGACGCAATGCAAGACTTTGGCGGCGCGGCTTGAAAACGCCGCCTATCCGGGTCTCGTCGGGCCCGAAGAAACGGCCCTGTGGACCGCGGCGGAAGCCGCAAGTGCCGGCGCGTGTTTCGATGCCGCGATCCCGATGCAGATCCTGGCGCTCCGCCGGAACCCGCACAGGCTCGGCGCCACCGGCCAGGCTCGGCGCCACCGGCCAGGCTCGCGCGCTCACCGCGGGAGATGCCGAAACCTTCGTCGATTGGTGCATTGCCTTTGCCCGCGAGGCGACACCGCACGACCCCGAACCGCGCCGCGAGGAGCTGCTGAAGAAAATGCACGACGGGCAACACCTGTTGTGGATCGACGGCGACCGACCGGTCTCGCTTGCCAGCATCGTGCGGCGGACCGCGAATTCCGCGACCATCGGCAGGGTCTACACCCCGCCAGACCTACGCGGCCGGGGGTATGCCGGATCAGTGGTCGCCGCCATGGCTGAACGTGTCTTCGCCGACGGCAAAACCGCCGTCTGTCTCTATGTCGACCTGAGGAATCCCGCCTCGAGGCGCTGTTACGCCAAGGTTGGCTTTGCACCGGTCTGCCGCGCCTGGCATGTACCGCGGGTGACGGATGATGCCGCGTCGTGAAGGACAACCGGGCGCGGTGATGCTTTGGGAATAACCGCGACCCCAACCGGATGAGGACTTGTTAGCTTCAAGACAGGGGTTTCCGGGTCACATGACCCACTTCACGCACTTCACGGGGCAGCTCAGAGTGCCCGTTAGTTAGTGTCAGGGCCATGCACACGTTCCCCTCCGCGGGCTTCGGGTCGCCGCCGGCGCCGTCTCGCCATTGCGCCGTCGCCAGGGGCAGATGTTACCGCATGATCCTGCGACGCAGAGCTTGGCTCAGGCGCATCGCCAGCGACGGCGGCTGGGGCCGCGCCCGATCCCGCGGCGCATAGCCGAGCAACCGCTTGGTTTCACTGATGTCCCAGGGCGAGCCCTCGATGTCGGAGGTTAGATGCATGAGGGCAAATCCGATGTCTTCGGCATCGATGGCCTTTTCCATAGCCTGGCAGAAGTCGCGCGGGCTCAGCCATTTGTGCTGGCGCCACAGGTTCCGGGGGTCCGGGCGATCTTCGCCGGCATGGCAGCTGCCGATGCGAAAGCAGATGGCAGACAGGCCGCGCTCGCGGGCATAGAGGCGGGCAATGCTCTCGCCGACCAT
>JAJFGM010000412.1 GCA_021776145.1 Kiloniellaceae bacterium
GACTCTTCGAGGCTCAGGCGCCACGCCCCCTGGCGGACCGCTTGCGGCCGACCAGCCTCGACGAGGTCGTCGGTCAGGCGCATCTCCTTGCCGCCGACGGCCCAATCGGTCGCATGGCGGCGCGCCACCGCTTGTCCTCGATGATCCTTTGGGGGCCACCGGGCTGCGGCAAAACTACCATCGCGCGGCTTTTGGCGCAGTGTACCGATATGGAATTCGAGCCGCTATCGGCGGTCTATTCCGGTATCGCGGATCTCCGCAAGGTCTTTGAACGCGCAAAACAGCGGCGTTTGGCCGGGCGTGGCACGCTGCTATTTCTCGACGAAATCCACCGTTTCAACAGGGCCCAGCAGGACGGTCTGCTGCCCTATGTCGAAGACGGGACGGTCACCATGATCGGGGCGACGACGGAAAATCCGTCTTTCGAGCTGAACGCCGCCCTGCTGTCGCGCTGTCAGGTTCTGGTTCTCAATCGACTGGACGAGTCGGCTCTGCGGGAGTTGATGGCGCGGACGGAAGCCGAGCAGGGGGAGAACCTTCCACTCGATGCGGATGCGCGCGCCGCGCTTGCCGCCCTCGCCGACGGTGACGGCCGCTACCTGTTAAATCTCTGCGAAGAGATCTTTGCCGTTGTCGGAGATGGCATCGAGGCCGGTCAACAGCTCGACACCGCAGCGTTGACCCGGGTCATTCAGAAGCGTGCGCCGGTCTACGACAAGGCGCAGGAAGGGCACTACAATCTTATCAGTGCCCTGCACAAGTCACTGCGCGGTTCCGACTGCGACGCCGCGCTCTATTGGCTGGCGCGCATGCTTACAGCCGGCGAGGATCCGCGCTATATCGCCCGCCGGCTGGTTCGGTTCGCCGTCGAGGACATCGGGCTGGCCGAACCGCAGTCCCTGACTCAGGCCATTGCGGCCTGGGAGGCATATGAACGCATAGGCTCGCCGGAAGGCGAGTTGGCCTTGGCGCAGGCCGTAATATTTCTTGGCACGGCGCCGAAATCGAATGCCGTTTACAAGGCCTTTGGGCGCGCGCAAAGGGCAGCCAAGGAGACCGGTTCCCTGGCGCCGCCGATGCATATCCTCAACGCCCCGACTCGCATGATGAAGGATCTGGGCTACGGCGAGGGTTATGCCTACGACCATGATCAGGAGGATGGTTTTTCGGGGCAGGATTATTTTCCTGACTCAATGGGGCGACAGGCCTTCTACCGACCGGTCGAGCGTGGGTTCGAGCGCGAGATCAGGAAGCGGCTTGATTACTGGGGCCGATTGCGACTAGGTAAGGACAAGGCCGGTCAAGAGGAAGTCTAAAAAAAATCAACAACAAAACGATGGCCGACGTGTTCGGCACTACCCTTGAAAACCGGGCCGATCACAGCTTTGCAAAAATCGCGCGTCTGCCATTCAGGCTTGCCGGTTGTCTCCTTTCGCATTCGGCATACATTGTCCCCGTGACAATCAAGCCGCCCGCGCAAGTGGCCGGCACTCAGGGAAGTGAGCAATGACGGAATACTGTCAACCGGAAAAGGGCCACGCCGCCCTTCTCACGATCTCGGCACAGCGGGACTTCACTTTGCCCGGTTCGCCGATCCGCGCCTCTGGGCTGGATCGGGCTCTGCCGGCCATGCAGCGCATCGTTGAGGATTTCCGCGAGCGCGGCGCGCCTATTTTTCACTCGGTGCGGCTTTATCGCGCCGACGGGTCGAATGCCGACCTCTGTCGTCGCCGTGTCATCGAGGAAGGCGCCCGCGTCCTCATGCCGGGCAGCTGCGGTGCCGAACTGCTGGATGAGGTGCAACCGCAACCGCATATCCGCCTTGATCCCGATCTTCTGTTTGCCAAGGAATTCCAGGAAATCGGCGACAACGAATACGTTTTTTACCGCCCCAGATGGGGCGCTTTTCATGAGACCGGTCTGGAACAGAGGCTGCGGACGCTGAACGTCAGCACCCTGGTCATTTGCGGCCTTAGTTTCTCAACCGGCGTGCGGGCGACGATATACGAAGCCAGCGCCCGCGACTTCCGCCTGGTTCTGGTCCCCGATGCGCTGTGCAATTGCACGGAAGACGGCATCCGCGAGCTTGGCCGCATGGGCGTCTATCTGATGGACAGCTGCAATTGCATGCCATGGCTGGCTGGCCCGGCTACCGCCGGCGCCGACGCCCACATGTGACGACACGTACCGGAACCCAGCCGGGCGCCGCCGCTTTTTTGCCCCTGTAAGGTCTGAAAGGTCGATTCCGTCGCAGCCGTCTCTGGCCGCATGCCGTTGAGTCTGATACATGCAAGGGTCTGGTTCGGTCGTGGACCGGCTCTAGATGGATGCAAAAATGAAGATGCTCGTGGCGGTGGCGATGGGTGGGGCCTTGGGCGCGCTCGGCCGCTACTTCGTGGTGTCGCAGGTAGGCCACTGGTTCGGCAGTGGATTTCCCCTGGGTACCCTGACAGTCAATATCGTCGGCTCGTTTGCCATGGGACTGCTGATCGAGAGCATGGCCCTGGTATGGTCGACGTCACTGGAAATGCGCGGTTTCCTAGCCGTCGGCCTGCTTGGGGCTTTCACCACCTTTTCGACATTTTCGATGGAAGTGGTCCTGCTCAGCCAACGGGGCGAGATGGCCCAGGCGGCGGTTTACGTGGTGCTGTCCTGCGGGCTGTGTATCGGCGGGCTCTTTGCCGGACTGCAGTTGGCGCGCGCGGTTCTTTCGTGAGCGGCGTTCACACAGTGACCACCGGCGACGATGCCGCCGGGCAAAGGCTGGACCGCTGGTTCCGTCGCGCCTATCCGCAAGTTACGCACGGACGTCTGGAGAAGCTTCTGCGCAGCGGTCAGGTCCGGGTCGACGGCAAGCGAGTGAAAGCCTCCTACCGCCTTCAGGTGGGTCAAAGCGTGCGGGTCCCGCCCTTGCCGGATCCCGATGGGACAAGGCCGCCTGCACGGCCATCGACGAAGCTGGATCTTTCTACCGAAGAGATAGAAAGCCTGCGGCAAAGAATTCTTTACCGCGATGAGTCGGTCATTGCCTTGGATAAGCCGGCCGGTTTGGCCGTGCAGGGGGGCAGCGGGCAGAAGCGTCATCTCGACGCCATGCTCGATGCCCTGCGGTTCGGGGCCGACGACCGGCCGCGCCTTGTGCATCGCCTCGACAAGGATACCTGTGGTGTGCTGCTTCTGGCCCGCAACGCGACGGTGGCGCGGGCTCTGACGGCAAGTTTTCGCGGCCATGCGGTGCAAAAGGTCTATTGGGCCGCGGTTGCCGGCGTGCCGGCGCAGAAGCGTGGCCGTATTCTGTTACCCCTGGCGAAACAAGACGGCCCAGGCGGCGAAAAGGTCGCCACGGACGCCGCGGCAGGTCAGCATGCCGAGACCCTCTTTCAACTCGTCGAAACATGGCGCCGCAAGATTTCCTGGTTGGTTCTGATGCCGTTGACCGGGCGAACCCATCAGCTGCGTGTGCACTGCGCGGCCATGGGGACGCCGATCCTCGGCGACGGCAAATACGGCGGGCGCGCGGCCTTCGCGAGTGGACTTGATCTGCCGCGCCGCTTGATGCTCCAGGCCAACGAGATCGCCCTGCCACACCCCGTCGACGGCACGACGCTTCGGGTGTCTGCGCCTTTGCCGGAGCACATGTCCGAAGTTTGGCGGCATGGCGGGTTCAATACCCTAAAAGGCGCCGATGCCGCGGCGGCTCTGGCAGACTATGCGAGCGGTCTTAGCCATTCGCCGTAATCGATTGATCCGTCAATTCGTTTGAGCTTGACCTGAGCCTGCGACCCGGGCATTTCCGGGATCATTGCGTTGGATGGGCAAGGGGAATACGTTCTTCCGCCACTGGGCTTCGCGAATCAGGTCGG
>JAJFGM010000413.1 GCA_021776145.1 Kiloniellaceae bacterium
AATCGGCACGGGCGGGCACTTGAAACGCAGAGACAGCTGGGCCGGCGCCGGCGCCGTCATGGCATCGTGGCCGAAGAACTCGACGGCGATTCCATCGTTGAGCTTCTGGTCGACGAGCATGGCCAGGGCCCGGCCCTGGCGCAGCGTGCGCAGGGCCTCCTTGGCACCCTCGGCGCCCTTGGCGATGCGGCGTCCGCCCGAGATACCGCGCGCCCGTTCGAGCAGCGTACCGGTGAGAGGATTGTTGGGTGCCCGCATGACCCCGGTCAGTTCGATATCGTGATGGCCGGCGACGGCCGAGGGAATTTCCCAGTTGGCGAGGTGTCCGCCCAGCAGGATCCCGGCTTTGCTGTTGTTGCGCAGTGCCTCGATGTGTTCGAACCCGCGGAGTTCCACCCGCCCCGTCGCGGGATCGCAAATGCGATCGAGATGCGGATACTCCAGGACGACCCTCCCCAGGTTGTCCCACATGCCGACGACCGTGGCCTCGACCTGCGCGTCGTCCCATTGCGGAAATGCAAGTTGCAGATTGCGCCGTGCCCGCCGTGTCAGGCCAAGACCCGGCCCGACCTTGCGGCCAATCCAGCCGCCGAGGTTGGAGGCCTTGTCTACCTGTAGACAGCGCACCAGAAAATAGGCCGTGTAAAGCAGCCCCGCCTCGGCGAGGTTGCGAAGAAAACGAAGGGGGGAAGATACGGGGGCCTTCCTAGCCATCGGCGAACACTCGATCAAGAAGTGTCGCGAGCTGTTGCGGATCCTGCCAGACAAGCGTCACCGGAAAGACCGCAATCTTCTCTCGCATGTCTTGCGGCAGCCGGGCGGCGTCCTTCTCGGTGGTTATCGGCAGGGCTCCCAGGCTTTCGGCGCGGGCGCAGAGATCGTGGAGCTCGGCGGCGCCATAGGGGTGGTGGTCGGGCAGCGCACGTACCTCGGCCAGTTCGGCTCCGGCCGCGTGGAGACTGTCGAAAAACTTGCTCGGGTTGCCGATGCCGGCGAAAGCCAGCACCCGCTGGCCTTGCAGGGATGGCGCGTTCGCCGCCGCCACCAGTTGACCCGGCAAAACCGGAAGCCGCGAGCGAAATCGCGCCGCCAGACCGCGGCCGTCGCTGCCGAGCACGACAAGCGCCTGGGCACGCGCGAGTCCTTCCGCGACGCCTTCGCGCAGCGGTCCCGCCGGCAGCAGCCGCTCATTGCCAAAGCCGTAGCTACCGTCGACCACGATCAAGGAAAGGTCCTTGCTTAGACTGGGGTTCTGAAAACCGTCGTCCATGACGATGGCCTCGGCGCCGGCGGCGACGGCTTGGCGCGCCCCGGCCGGCCTGTTGGCGGCGATCCAGGTCGGCGCCGCGCGGGTCAGCAAAAGCGCCTCGTCACCGACCAATGTAGCGTCGTGTCGCCCGGGCTCCACGCGCAACGGGCCCTTGTGGCGGCCACCGTATCCACGCAGCAGCATGTGCGGCTGGCAGCCGCGCCCGCGCAGCGCCGCGACAACCGCCAGGACGGTCGGTGTCTTGCCGGCACCGCCAGCGACCAGATTGCCGACGCATATGACCGGAACCGACACCTTCGCTGGTTTGACCCATCCACGATGCACGCGACCCAGCGTTCCGTAGGCCGCGGCCAACGGCTGCAGCAGGTTGGGCAGGGCGCCCGGGTGTTGCCAGAACTCAGGCGCGCGCACCGCGTGCCTCGTGTTTGTTTGGTTGCTTGTTGCCATCCCAGGACTCCGCGGCCGGTTCGACGCGGATTTGCCCGCAGCGCGACTCGGCCTCGGCGGTCAGCCGATTAAGCTCGGACTCCAGTCGCTGCCGCGCGGCCTCCAGCGTCTCCGCGTCGGCGCTTGCCGGTACCGTGATCGGCGCGCCCCAAAGGATAACGCCGCGGGCAAAGGGCCATGGTATGCAAAAGCCGTCCCAGGTCTTGAGGATACGGCAATGGCTGATCGCGGCGGAGACCGGCAGGATGGGTACGCCGGCCAACTGCGCCGCCTTGATGGCGCCGGGTTTGGCGCGCATGCGTGGGCCGCGCGGACCGTCCGGCGTTATACCGACGGCATCGCCGCGCTGCAGCAGCTTGTGAATGCCGCGCAGCGCCTCGGCGCCGCCGCGGCGGCTTGATCCAGCGACCGTGGCCACGCCGAGATGGGCGACGGCGCGCGAAATGAACTGGCCGTCGCGATGGCCGGAAATGAGAAGATGAAACGCCTGGCGCCGCGGCCGCGCGTGGCCCATCAGCAGCATGCGGCCGTGCCAGAAGCAGCCGATGAAAGGTGCTGACTGCCGCAAGAGCTCACCGGCCTCCGGTGGGCGCTCTTCCTGCCATCTGGTGCTGGCCTGGACCAGACGAATGACCAGCGCGGCAAGCCCGGCCAAGAGAACTTGGGAGCCAGTGGATTTCAACAGGCGCTTTGCGATACTCACCGACGTCACCGATCAGGCGCGCGCCCGAAGATTTTCCGGGTCTTCGGTGTGTCCCTCGATGTTGTTCTCGGGGCCGGTCTCGGGACTGGTCTCTGGGCCGGCCTCCGCGAATTGCAGCTTACAAAGTTTGGCATAGGCGCCGTCGCGGGCCAGCAAGTGCGCATGGCTTCCGCTTTCGACGACGCGGCCTGCATCGAGGACATAGATGATGTCGGCATCCGTGATTGTCGACAGGCGGTGGGCGATCACCAGGGTC
>JAJFGM010000414.1 GCA_021776145.1 Kiloniellaceae bacterium
TCCGACCATTTCGTGCCGGCGGTGGATGCCGAAAGCGCCGCCATTCTCGATCTGACACGCCGCTGGGCGGCCGAGCAGGGCGTCGAGAAGTTCCACGACATGCAGGGCATCTGCCACGTTGTGTTGCCGGAACGCGGGCACCTGCGTCCGGGTCTCTTCGTCGTCGGCGGCGACAGCCACTCGCCGACCGGCGGGGCCTGGGGCTGTTTCATGTTCGGCGTCGGCGCCACCGACATGGCCGGCGTGCTGGTCACCGGCGAGACCTGGATCAAGGTGCCCGGCACCATCCGCATCGACTGGCGCGGCGAATTGGGTCCAGGTGTGTGTGCCAAGGACATGATGCTGCACCTCTGCGCCGAACTGGGCATGGACGGCGGCGCCTATCAGGTCGTCCAGTACGGCGGCGACGCCATCGCCGGGCTCGGCATGGCCGAGCGCATGACCCTTTGCAACATGGCCGCCGAACTCGGCGCCCAAAGCGGGCTCATCGCACCCGACGCGACGACCGCGGCCCATCTGCAAAACCTTGGGGTCGACTGCGGCGACGTTGGCCTCTGGCAAGGCGATGACGACGCCGACTATCTGGCACGGCACGCCTTTGATGCCGCGGCGTTGCAGCCGCAGGTCGCGGCGCCGCACAGCCCGGCAAATGCCGGCCCGGTCGCCGAGACGGCGGGCAGGGCGGTGCAGCAGGCCTATATCGGTGCCTGCACCGGCGCCAAGCTGGAAGACCTGTGGGCGGCGGCGGCGGTGCTCAAGGGGCGCCAGGTGGCCAAGGGTCTGCGCCTGCTGGTGGCGCCGGCCTCGACGCGGACAACCGCCCAGGCGGCGGCCGATGGAACGCTCGCGGCCTTGACCGAGGCCGGGGCCATCCTCCTGCCTTCGGGATGTGGTGCCTGTGCCGGCTATGGCGCGGGCATTCTCGCCGAAAACGAGGTTTGCATTTCCAGCACGGCGCGCAACTTCCAGGGCCGCATGGGCGCCGCCAGTTCGCAAGTCTATCTCGCCTCGCCCTATACCGTCGCCGCCTCGGCGCTGGCCGGGCGCATCTGCGACCCACGCGAGTTCCTCGCCCATTCGAGTCCGGAGGGAAGCGCGCCATGAGTGAAGAAAGTGGCCGGGCCTGGGTCTTCGGCGACGCCATCGACACCGACCTTTTGGCTCCCGGTCTTTACATGAAGCTGGGCATCGACGAGTTGGCGCGGCACTGCCTGGAGACTGTCGATACCGGCTTCGCGTCAGGGGTCGCCGTCGGCGACTTTGTCGTTGCCGGGCGCAACTTCGGCATCGGTTCGTCGCGCGAGCAGGCGGCCGAGGCCTTGAAGCACCTTGGCGTGGCGGCGGTGATCGCGCGCTCTTTCGGCGGCATCTTCTATCGCAACGCCCTCAATCTCGGACTCCTGGCGGTGGTCTGCGAGTCGGCCGGGCAGATTGTCGCTGGGCAAGACCTGCGCCTCGACGCCGAGGCTGGCCGCATCGACAACCTGACAAGCGGCGAGACTTTTGCTTGTGAGCCGATCCCGCCGCACCTGTTGGAGATGGTTCGCGATGGCGGCCTTGTGGCGCATCTTGAGAAGAAGCTGGCTGTGAAGGGGGCGAAGAAAGGCGCGAAGGAGGCGTCCACATGACGACACATCCGACACTGAAGATGCAGCTGGCGGCCGACGGCATTGTCGTTGCCCCGGGCATCTACGATTCGCTCGGGGCGGTGCTGGTCGAGCAGGCCGGCTTTCATGCCGCCTACCTCTCCGGCGCCAGCATCGCCTATACCCGCTTCGGCGGCCCCGACATCGGACTGGTCGGCATGAGCGAGGTGGCGGCGACGCTCTCGGCGATCAAGGAGCGCGTCGATCTGCCGGTGATTGTCGACGCCGACACCGGATACGGCAACGCCCTCAACGTGCGCCGCACCGTGCGCCTTTTCGAGCGCAATGGCGCCAATGCCATCCAGCTCGAGGACCAGACCCTGCCCAAGCGCTGCGGCCATCTCACTGGCAAGACCTTGGTCGAGGCGGCCGAGATGGTCGGCAAGATCAAGGCGGCGGTGGATGCCCGCCGCAGCGACGATACCCTGATCATCGCGCGCACCGACGCCATCGCCGTCGAAGGCCTGGAGGCGGCGCTCGAACGTGGCGACCGCTATGCCGACGCCGGCGCCGATGTGCTCTTTGTCGAGGCGCCGCGCGACGAGGCCGGCATGCGGCGCATCGTCGAGCGCTTCGGCGGCCGCCTGCCGCTGCTCGCCAACATGGTCGAGGGCGGCATGACGCCCCTGGCCTCGGCCGAGAAGCTCGAGGAGCTGGGTTATTCGATCGTCATCTTCCCCGGCGGTCTGGTGCGTGCCGTGGCCCACGCCGCCAGCGCATACTTTGCCAGCTTGAAACAAAACGGCTCCAACCAGCCCTTCCGCGACCGCATGCTGGACTTCACCGAACTCAACGACCTGCTCGGCACCGAGGAGATGCTGGCCCTCGGCGCCAGCTACGACAGCCGCAACTTCGCCGACGCAAAGGACGACGATGCTTGACCCGGTAACCCTGGCCGTCCTCAAGGGGCGCCTGGAACAGATCGCCGACGAGATGGACGCGACGCTGTTTCGCAGCGCCTTCAATCCGATCATCGCCGAGGCGCACGACGCCTCGCACGGACTCTACGACGGCGAAAGCGGCGAGACCCTGATCCAGGGCAAGTCGGGCCTGCCGATCTTTGTCGGCGCCATGTCCTTTGCGGTCGGCGCGGTGATCGCCAAGGTCGCCCGCGACGGCGATATCGGTAGTGGCGGGTTGGTGGACGGTGATGTTTACATTTTCAACGACCCCTATGATGGCGGTACGCACCTTTCCGACTTCAAGCTGGTGCGCCCCTTCTTTCGCGGCGGCAAGGTCTTCTGCTACCTCGCCTCGGTCGGCCACTGGCACGACGTCGGCGGCAACGTGCCGGGCAACTACAACCCAGTGGCCACCGAATGTTTTCAGGAAGGCATGCTGATCCCGCCGGTAAAGCTTTTCGACAGGGGCGTGCTGCGCCAGGACATCATCGACATCCTGCAGGCAAATTCGCGGCTGCCAGACAGCCTCTACGGCGATCTCAACGGCCAGATCAACGCCCTCGACCTCGGCGTCCGTCGCCTCGCGGCGCTGCTCGACGAATATGGCGATGCAACGGTCGCCGCGGCCCTGCGGGAACTGCGTGACCGCGCCGCCAAATTGATGGCCGCCAACCTGGCGGAGCTGCCCGACGGGACCTACAGCGCCGAGGACTGGCTCGACAACGACGGCATCGTCGATGTGCCGCTGAAGATCGCCCTCGACATGACCGTCGCGGGCGAGCGACTGCGCCTTGACTTCTCGCGCTCATCGCCGGCCTGCGCCGGGCCGGTCAATATCGCCCGCTCGACCGCCGTCGCGTCGATCTATGTCGGCCTGAAGCACATCTTCACCGACGTGCCGGCCAACGCCGGCGTGCTCGATCCCATCGACATCGTCATTCCCGAGGGCTCGCTTTTGGCGGTGAAGGCACCCAAGCCGGTCGGCGGCTACACCGAGACCATCCTGCGGGTCATCGATGTCATCTTCGCGGCCATGGCACAGGCGGCGCCGGATCGCGTCAGCGGCTGCGCCTACGGCACGATCAACGCCCTGTCGTTGGCCGGGCATCGCCGCGACGGGCGACGCTGGGTCATGTTCACCTTCTTCGGCGGCGGCCATGGCGGCCATCCCGAAGGCGACGGGCTCAACCATGGCAATGCGCCGATCTCCACCGCCACCATCCCGCCGATCGAGATTCTCGAGGCCGCCTATCCGGTGATCTTCACGCAGTGGGCGCTGCGGCCGGACAGCGGCGGCCCCGGGCTGCATCGCGGCGGTCTTGGCGCCATCTACGAGATCGAACTGCTGGAGGAAGAGGCCGATGTGTTCCTCTTCGGCGAGCGCGGCCGCCATGCGCCGCCAGGCGTCGTCGGCGGTGCCGCGGCGGCGGCCAATCACTTTACCTACGAACAAGATGACGGCGTGCACGAGCCGGCCTTCGCTTCGAAGATGGTCGACGTCAAGATCCGCAAGGGCCAGCACCTGAGGTTGGAAAGCCCGGGCGGCGGCGGTTACGGCGACCCCTATGCGCGCGATCCCGAGGCAGTGGCCCGCGACCTGCGGCTCGAGTACGTCAGCCGCGCCGCGGCGGCGCGCGACTACGGCGTGGCGGTGACCGAGACCGGCGACGTCGACGCCGCCGGCACCGCCGCCCTGCGTAAGAGGACACCGCGATGAGCGGCCAGGAAAGCGCGCGTCGTTTCGTTATTGGGGTCGATGTCGGCGGCACCTTCACCGACGTCTTTTTTCTCGATGAGGCGAGTGGCCGCAGTGCCGTCGCCAAGGTGCCGACGACGCGCGGCGAGCAGTCCAGCGGTTTCATCGAAGGCATCCGCGAAGAGATCGCCGACTTCTCCGAGGTGGCGACCATCGTGCACGGCACAACGGTCGGCACCAATGCGCTTTTGGAGCGCAAGGGCGCACGCACCGGCATCATCACCACCAAGGGTTTCCGCGACGTTCTCGAGATGCGCCGCCGCGACCGGCCGCGCACCTGGGGCCTGCGCGGCGACTTCGAACCGGTGGTCAGCCGCGAGCTGCGCGTCGAAGTCAGCGAGCGTACGCTGGCCGATGGCACGCTGCACATCCCTGTCGATCCGCAAGAGGTGAAGGCGGCGGCGCAACAGCTGCGCGCGGCCGGGGCGGAAGCGGTCTGCATCGCCTTCATCAATGCCTACGCCAACCCGGAAAACGAAAGCCTGGCCCTGGCAGCCCTGCGCGAGGTCTGGCCGAACGACTATGCCGAGGCCTCGTCGCGCATTCTGCCCGAGATCCGCGAGTTCGAGCGCACCTCGACGACGGTGCTGAACGCCTACCTGCAGCCGCTGGTGGCAAGCTACCTGGAGCGCCTGAAACGGGCCCTGGGCGACGACGGCTTTGCCGGCCAGGTTTTGATCGTGCAGTCGAACGGCGGCGTCATGACGGTCGAGACGGCGCGCCGGTTGCCGGTGCGCACGGCACTTTCGGGGCCGGCCGCCGGGGTCATCGCCAGCGCCTACATCGCCGCCGAGGCCGGCTTTCCCAACGTCATCACCTGCGACATGGGTGGCACCAGCTTCGACGTCTCGCTGGTCGCCGGCGGCAAGAGCACCCTGGCGGCGCAGACCTCGGTCGACTTCGGCATGGTGGTGCGCACGCCGATGATCGAGATGACCACCATCGGTGCCGGCGGTGGCTCCATCGCCTGGGTCGACCGTGGCGGCCTGCTGCGCATCGGCCCGGAGTCGGCCGGTTCCGACCCCGGCCCGGCCTGTTACGGGCTGGGCAGCGAGCGCCCGACGGTGACCGACGCCAACCTGGTGCTCGGCCGCATCAATGCCGAGCGGCCGATCGGCGGCAAGCTCGACCGACTCGACGTCGAAGCCGCCAAGGCGGCGATCGAGCACCGCATCGCCGCGCCCCTGGGCCTCGACGTCATGGCCGCCGCCGAGGCCGTCGTCCGCGTTGCCAATGCCAACATGGCCGGCGCCATCCGCCTGGTTTCGATCGAACGCGGCCACGACCCCAAGGCTTTCAGCGCCATGCCCTTTGGCGGCGGCGGGGCGCTGCACGCCGGCGCCCTGATCAAGGAGGTCGGCCTGGCCTCGGCCCTGGTGCCACGCTTTCCCGGCATCAACTCCGCGCTGGGCTGCATCCTGGCCGACATGCGCCATGACTTCGTGCAGACCGTCAACGGCCTGATGCAGGAGCTTGATATCGCCGATCTCGATGCCCGCATGACGGCGCTGGCGGAACAGGGTATGGGCCTGCTCGACGACGCCGGCGTCGACTTCGCCGGCCGCGACTGCCTCTTCGAACTCGATATGAGTTATGTCGGCCAGACCCACACCGTCGATGTCGCCCTGCCGCTGCGCTTGCGCGACGGCGGTACCGGTCTGACGCGCGAGCTTCTGGGCCGGGCCTTCGAGGCCCGCTACCGCGACGTTTACGGGCGCCTGCTGCAGAACATTCCGGTCCGGGTCTTGAACCTGCGGGTTTCGGCCATCGGCCGCCGGCCCAAGCTCGATCTCTCCCTCTTGGCGCCGAAAAGCGACGCGGACCTGGTGTCGGCGCGGCAGGGCAGCCGGCCGACATGGTTCTCAGGTGCCTGGCACGAGACCGCGGTCTATGATCGCCTGGCCTTGCCGGTCGCGGCGCGCATCCCCGGGCCGGCGGTGCTCGAGCAACCCGACGCGACGGTCTTCGTCGACCCGGATCTCGAAGCCCGTGTCGACGACTTCGGCAACCTCGTCATCAGCCGCAAGGACGCGCCATGCTGAACTTCGCGCCCGACCGAACCGCCCTGGTCCTGGTCGATCTGCAGAACGATTTTCTGCATCCCGAAGGCGCCTATGGCCGCGCCGGCCAGAGCAGCGCCGCGATCGCCGCGCTTCCAGCGCGGTTGTTGCCGCTTGCCGAGGCCGTCCGCCGGGCCGGTGGCTGGATCGTCTCGACTCACTTCACCTTGATCCCCGGCAAGGGTGGCGCGCCCTTCATTTCCGAGCACCTGCAAAAGCTGCGGCCCTTCCTCGGTCCCGGCGACTTCGCCCCGGGCTCCTTCGGCCAGGCGCTGATCGATGCGCTGCAGCCGGCCGATATCATGATTGAAAAGATCGCCTTTTCAGCCTTCTATCAGAGCCGCATGGAGTGGGCTCTCAGGCGCGCCGGGCTCGACACGCTGATCTTTGGCGGCATCGTCACCAACGGCGGCGTTGCCTCGACCCTGCGCGACGCGCATGTCCGCGACTTCCGTGGGGTTCTGCTCAGTGATGGCTGCGCCGCCTTCAGCGCCGAAGCCCACGCCTCCAGCATCGCCTCGCTGTCGACCATCGCCGAGGTTGCGACCTGCGACGAGGTGGCGGCGGCCCTATCCAGCTGATGCCTGTCCTTCCCGCCGAAAACCGTGCCTTCGAAGTCACCGTACCTCTGGTGGTCGTCGGGGCCGGGGCCTGCGGCCTGGCGGCGGGGCTGGCCGCCCGCGATGTCGGTTGCGAGGTGCTGGTCCTCGAACGCGACGACCTGCCACAAGGCAGCACGGCGCTCTCTTCGGGTCTGGTGCCGGCCTGCGCCACCCGCCAGCAGCGCGACAAGGGGGTCGAGGACTCGGTCGCGCTGATGGCCGCCGACATCGATCGCAAGGCGCGCGGCGAGGCCGATCCCGCTTTGGTCGAGGCCTTGTGCCATGGTTCCGGTCCGACAGTGGAGTGGCTGATCGACGCCCACGCTATCGAACTGACCCTGGTCGAAGGCTTTCTCTATCCCGGCCACAGCCGCTTGCGCATGCACGGACCGCCGTCGCGCACCGGCGCCGAACTGATCGCCGCGCTCACCGCGGCGGCGGAGCGGGCCGGTCTCGACCTGGTGACCGGCGCCCGTGTCACCGACCTTTACGCCGACAGTGTGGGTCGGGTGCGCGGTCTGCGCCTCGAGCGTGGAGACGGCCGCCGGGAGACGCTCGGCTGCGGTGCCCTGGTGCTGGCCTGCAACGGTTTCGGCGGCAACCGCGAGCTGCTGCGCCAGCACATACCCGAACTGGCCGATGGCGACTACTTCGGTCACGCCGGCAATACCGGCGATGCGCTTTTGTGGGGCGAGGCGCTGGGCGCCGCCACCCGTCACCTCGGCTCCTACCAGGGTCATGGCTCCGTCGCCGAGCCGCAGCGCGTGCTCATCACCTGGGCGCTGATGATGGAAGGCGGCATCCAGGTCAACAGCCAGGGCCGGCGCTTTTCCAACGAGCACTTGGGTTATAGCGAGCAGGCGCGACTGGTGCAGGCGCAACCCGGCGGCATTGCCTGGAACCTCTACGACACGCGCCTGCATGAACTCGGGCAGGGCTTCGAGGACTACCGCCAGGCCGAGGCGCTGGGCGCCATCCGTGGCCCCCTGACTTTGGCCGATCTGGCCAAGGTCTGCGGACTGCCAGCCGACAGACTGGCGTCAACCCTGGCGGAGGTGGCGGGCTTCGCCGGCGGGCGGGGGACGGACCCCTTTGGCCGCGACTTCACCGGCAAGCCGGCTCTGGTGCCGCCCTATTACGCCGTAAAGGTCAAGGGCTCGCTGTTCCACACCCAGGGCGGCCTGGTGGTCGACGGCGAGGCACGCGTACGGCGCCCCGACGGCACGGCGCTGCCAAACCTCTTCGCCGGCGGCGGCGCCGCCTGCGGTGTCTCCGGCCCCGCCGACTGGGGTTACCTCTCCGGCAACGGCCTGCTCAGCGCCCTGGTTCTGGGGCGTCTGGCCGGGCAGGCGGCGGCGCGGCTGGTCGCGGCTTGAGGAAGTTCGCCCCCTGAGCCCAAGCGGGAATTCAGTTGGGATTGCAGTCACATTTTTCTGGTTAATCATCCAATATCAGATAGATAAAAAATATATCTCAGGTATTTTCTGAGGATAGGACGACAATGTGCGTCGCGCTCACATGCGGCAGATCTGATGTCTTGATTGATTAAAGGCAAGTTTTGAGTTGCGTACCTCATAAATTGAGGACACTCTGCCGGCTCAGGGAGAAGTAATCCGTGGCAAAGATCACGACACAGGATGTGGCCCGCGCCGCCGGGGTCAGCATCGCCACCGTCGACCGCGTGATCAACAAGCGGCCGGGAGTGCGGCCGGTGACGGTCGAGCGGGTCGAGGACGCCGTGCGCCGGCTCGACTACCAGCCGGACCGCTTGGCGGCGCGACTGGCGCGGGCACGCGACTATCGCTTCTGTTTCGTTCTGCCGACCGGCCCCAACATGTTCATGCAAGGGCTGCACGACGAGGTTGTCGGCACCGGGCAGCGCGTCAAACCCGACCGCATCGAGATCTTCGCCGAAAGCACCGACGTCTTCGATGGGCCGCGCCTGGCCGAGAAGCTGACGGCGCTGGGCGACGATTACGACGGGGTGGCCGTCGTCGCCCTTGACCACCCGGCGGTGCGCGAGGCGATCAACGGCCTGGTCGAGGCGGGGGTCAAGGTCGCGACCCTGGTCTCCGACGCGCCGGGTTCGCGCCGCCAGCACTTCGTCGGTGTCGACAATTCAGCGGCCGGCCGTACCGCCGGCAGCCTGCTCGGCCGATTTCTCGGGGGCCGTAGAGGCAAAGTCGGGCTGATTGCCGGCTCGCTGGCGTTGCGCGACCACATGGAGCGGCAGTTCGGTTTCGAGCAGGTGCTGGCGCAGGAGTTCCCCGACTTGGAGATCCTGCCGGTGCGCGAGGGCCGCGACGACTTCGCCCGTGTCGAGGCCGTGGCCCGCGAACTGCTCGCCGACTGTCCCGACCTGATCGGCCTCTACAATGTCGGTGCCGGCAACCGCGGCATCGTCGCGGCGCTTGAGGCGGCCGGACGCCAGGACGAGGTGGTCTTCATCGCCCACGAACTGACGGCCTATTCCCGCAAGGCCCTGGTGCGCGGCAGCATCGATGCCATCATCAACCAGGACGCCGGCCACGAGGTGCGCAGTGCCACACGCGTGCTGCTGGCCCTGACCGACGGCGAGGAGATCGTGCCCGGGCAGGAGCGTATCCGCATCGACATCTTTATCCGCGACAACCTGCCATGAGCCGCTTCGCGACAGTTCGGGGACGGGATTGATGTACGTCGGAATCGACATCGGCACCTCTTCGGTCAAGGCCGTGCTCATCGACGCCGAGCAGGCTGTGGTCGCCGACGCCAGTGCCGACTTGACGGTTTCGCGGCCGCAACCCGGCTGGTCGGAACAGGACCCCGAAGCCTGGTGGCGAGCGACGCAAACCGTGCTCGATCAACTGGCGGCGGAGCATCCCGGTGAAGTCGCGGCGGTGGCCGGCATCGG
>JAJFGM010000415.1 GCA_021776145.1 Kiloniellaceae bacterium
AAGCGCTTTACGAGCCGGGCCAGTTGAACGAAGCGCGCCTGCGCATGGCCAAGACACCAGAAGGTGCAACCCTGATCGAGAATCCGGTTAGCAAGGCACCAGGCTTCCAGATCGAGAATGTTTACGTTCTGGCCGGCATCCCGTCGATCATGCAGGCCATGGTCGACAGCTTACAGCACACCCTGATCGGCGGACTGCCGATGCAGTCGCGCTCCCTGACCGTCGAGGCACCGGAGGGCCGTTTGGCAAAAGGGCTTGGCGAATTGCAAGAACGTTATCTGGATGTCGAGATGGGCAGCTATCCGTTCAGCCGTGATGGCAGATTTGCAGTGCGCTTGGTCTTACGCAGCACTAGCCAAGACCTCCTTGCTTTGGCGGCGGGCGAGCTCGAGGAGGTCGTCGAGGCGCTCGGTGCGACGGCGCACTGGGACGCCGTCTAGCCTGTCGTCGCAGCTGCCCTAGTTTCCGCTGAATTTTTTTCCCGGCCTGGTGCTTTTGATTGCGTTGATCGAGCGGCCGAGAGCTTCCATGTCGCGGCTTTTCTAGCCGACCGTGTTGGCGGGTTTTGGGCTGGCATCTCGTTTCTCCCGGCGGCTGGCTCCATGCTTGTGGTATTGGCCGTACATCTGCGTCGGCCGCGACTGAAGCGTGGTCGGCACCAAGCTGCGTCATATCGGGTAACAAGATCATTGTCGGCGCGGGTGACCGAGTCGTTTACTGTATTTTCAGCGCGGGCGCTTAGTTTTAGCGGCTTGGCCTCATTGAATTGATAGATTCCGTATTGGTGGGGAGTTCGACCTATGTGCGGCATATTCGGCGTGATTCTGAGAAACAGCACGGAAGAGCCGTCGCGCGATCTTCTGCAACAAACGGCAGGGTCGTTGAGCCATCGCGGGCCCGACAGCCATGGCATATACAGCGAAGCCGGTCTTGGAATGGTTCACACCCGACTGTCGTTGCTCGACCTGTCATCGCGCGGCGATCAGCCTTTTTGGGACGATGAGGGACGCTACTGCCTCGTCTACAACGGCGAGATCTACAACTTCGCGGCTTTACGCGAAGAACTGGCAAACCTCGGCTGTACCTTCCGCAGCGGCACCGACACCGAGGTGCTCTTGCAGTCGCTCATACGGCACGGCGCCGAAGCGACCCTGACACGGCTGGAGGGCATGTTTGCCTTTGCCCTCTACGACACGCAAGAGCGTACTTTGCTGCTGGCGCGCGACCGTTTCGGCATCAAGCCACTGGTGATCTACGATGACGAGTCCCAGTTTCTCTTTGCTTCGGAAACCAAGGCTTTCAGACCCTGGGTCGACCTCAAACCCGACCCCTTGGCGATCAGCACCTATCTGGTCAGGCGGCCGCCGCCGACCAAGGGTCGGACGTTTTTCGAAAAAGTCCGCATCGTCGAACCCGGGGGCATCGTGCGTTTGCGTATCGGTGAAGCCGCGTCTCACGACCGCTTCCACCGTCTCGAGGACATGTACGACCCCGACCAGGCCGAGGCCCTGCGCGGCATGAGCCAGACGCAGGTCATCGACCTGATCGATGAACAGCTGCAACACGCCGTCCAGCAAATGCTGTTTGCCGACGCGCCGGTCGGTGCATTTTGCAGCGGCGGTGTCGATTCCTCGCTGGTCATGGCGATGGCGGCGCGTCGGCACGACAATCTGGCGATTTTCCACGCCGATGTGGTCGGACCCGGCAGCGAATACCCGGCGGCGCGGCAATTGGCCGAACATCTGGGCCTGGACTTGAAAAAAGTCGATACCCACGACAAAGACTTCATCGATCTCATGCCGGATGTGCTGGCCCACTACGAACACCCCTACAACTATCACGCCAACTCCATTCCCTTTCTCAAGGTTTCGCAGCTGGTGCGGGAAAACGGCGTCAAGGGCGTCCTTTCGGGTGAAGGATCGGACGAGTGCTATCTGGGTTACGCCTATATGGCGCGCGACAGCTACTTTCCTCAAAGACACGCCCTGCGCCGGCACCTCGAACGGCTTCCGATTCTTGGCCGTATGATCGCGCCGCAGGTTTTGGAAAACGCGATGCTGGTCTCTGGGCTGCTCAATCTCTTCGAAACGGATCTCGAGCGGGTGCAGTTCCGCGAGCGCTATCGTTCGGTTTTCGGTCGCCCGCCCGAGCTCGGTGTCGAGCAGAGCATGGATCACCTCTCCTATCACCTGCGCTCGCTGCTGCATCGCAACGACTGCCTCGGTATGGCCGCGAGCATCGAGTCGCGCTTTCCCTTCCTCGATGAAAAGCTAGTCAAACTGTCGGTCAACCTGCCGGTCAAATACAAGATCAGGTACAACTGGGCGCGAGGAAACCCCGAGCATCCCTTCCTGGCCGACAAGTGGGTAATCCGCCAGGTCGCCGACCGCTACTTGCCGCGCGCCCTCAGCAGGCGCAAGAAATGGGGCTTCACCGTCAATGCCTATGCACGCACGACGATTCCGCAAAGTTATTTTGAGGGATCTTTCGTCAGCGATTTCTTTGAACTCGATAGCACGGCGCTGTCGCATTTTCTCGAGCGTGCAAGCGGCGCGTTGAAGCTGAAGTTCCTCATGCTCGACGTTTGGGCGCGGGTCTGTCTCAACAACGAGCCGGCCGAGCGCATTCGCAGCGACTTGCACAACCATCTCAAAACCGCTGGCTGATTTATCGGCGGAGGCTCGAAGCTGCCTTTTCGTCGCCATCGCGCTCCTGGACGAACGCGATGGTGCAGTTGCTGTTGCGACCGCGCGGCGGCCTCGGTGGCGGGTTAACCATACTTGCACCTGGATTTCGCCGTCAGTTATCGGAAACGGCGCGGGCGACGTGTGAAGCGCCGGAGGCAAATTTGCGGTCCGCCTCCTGTTGCGTAGCATCCGCGAAGATCTCTTGGTGACTGCGGCCGGCGAACTCGGAGGCGTGGCGGCGAAACTCGGCGCGGCGGCGTGATGGAATTCCATTTAGATCCAGGGATCTCGCGCCCGCGGTTGATCTCGCGCAAGCTGGTTTCCGATACGGTTTTCGAGAGGACACAATCCCGCGCTTGTCGATGATTGGTATTCGGCGGACCGGACAAGCGTATTTGCGGCGATTCGCTCGACCAGATCAAGGTCGCTGCCTGATCCGCCACCCGCTGACCATTGTATTGGAAGGCCTTCCCTACTTACGGAAGACTTCATGGTATGGCAAAAAGTAGCTGCGTGAAATTAATGAATACTAGGGAAGATTTAGAACGTCCAAATATATTTAATACGAAATACTGAATATATATTGTTATGTCAGGAAAAGATTATATTCAATATCAGTGAAAGTTGCATCTTTAGCTAAAAGTTGACAATATAGAT
>JAJFGM010000416.1 GCA_021776145.1 Kiloniellaceae bacterium
GGTTGCCTTCGGGTTCCAAATGTGGCCGTCCCTGGCTTCGGTCTGCTGGTTCCCCTGGCTCACCCGTCAGGGTGTGACGCTGGGGCTGGCGGCTGGACTGCTTGGGGTGATCTTCACGGAGAACTTCGGTGCGACGATCGCCGCCTCCGTCGGTATCGAGCTGGCTTGGGGGCGTTGGCCCTGGACCATCCACTCGGCCGGTTGGGGCATACTCCTCAATCTGGCGGTTTGTCTGCCGGTTTCGGCGATGACCCAGAACTCGGAGGCCAGGGCTCACCGCATGAAGTATCACAACTTCCTGCGCGAGCACGCTTCCCTGTCGCCCGAGAAAAAGGGCCTGGTTCCGGTGGCGTGGATCATCACGCTGTTGTGGATGTTCTTCGGCATCGGCCCGGGCGCCGTGTTGGGCAACGACCTCTTTGGCGCGCCGAACGCCGGCGTCGACGGCTGGACCTTCGGGATCCCGTCCATCTGGGCTTGGCAGATTCTGTTCTGGGCCCTGGGCGTCGTCATGATGTGGTTCCTCGCCTACAAGATGGAAATGTCGACGGTTCCCGATATGGAAGTCGAAGCACTTGTCGAAGACATCGGCGATGCAGTGGCGGAGCCACGTTAGGCAGCGCCCTAGTCTTCAAAGCCACTGTTTGGGGGAGGGCATTGCCTTCCCCCATTTTTTTGTCTGTTGCCGTCGAACCATCCCGAACCTGATGGCCGGTCTTGATTGGCGGTGATTCAGGCTCCAAAGTAGGACTCTCGACGGCGTCGACACGGCTTCTTGCGTAGGGTGTTTTGGAAAGCCTCTTTTCGGCCGAATACAAATATATCTGGGCCACGGCGTTGGCCGTGGCCTTGCTGTGGCCGGTCCGCAACCTGCTCTTCACGCTCTATGTCCGGCGCGCCATGAAACACGGCGAACCCGACTCGGAAGAGCTGTCGCGATTGCGCCGCCGCGCCGGTGCGACGGCGCTATTGCTCTGCTTCGTTTTTGCCTTCCTCTACACCGGCCAGCTTTTTCAGCCATGAGCGTTTGGGCAACGAACGCTCGCTGGGCAAGAGGCCGCGGATGAACCCGAGAATCCTCAAGCGCTTCATCATCGGGATGGCGATCCTCACGGTTGGAAGTTTCATCTTCTGGGACGTCCTTGAGGACTACGCGCGGCGCGAGCCGGGCGATTTTCACACTGAAATGGGCGGCAATCGTCTGCAGGACGGGCTCTACGAAAAGGCCCTGGAAGAGTTTGCCTTGGCCCTTGAGGCAATGCCGAACCATCGTGGCGCATTGATGGGGCGGGCGACGGTTTTCATCGCGTCTGAACGTTATGACGAGGCGATAGCGGAACTCGATTATCTGATAACGTTTCTCGAAAGTAGTCTGGAAGAGGATGACCAGACCGGTATCGCGGCTCTGGCGGTGGCTTATGCCAATCGGGGCAACGTCCATGACCGGCTCGGTGACTACCAAGCCGCGCTGCAAGATTATATTGACGCCATGCGGGTCGACTACGAGGTGGTAGAAGGCCCCGGCATCGTGCACAAAATACTTTATGGGAACGAGGGGGTTTCAAGCGTGCCTAAGCGCGCCCGTTACTTGCAAGAGCAACTGCAGTTGCCCGAATCGGAGCGCGTTTTGCGCGTGCCGGAGATCGACGATTTGCAGCGCATGCACAAGCCATAGGGCCATTTGCGCTCGCTTATCGCCGACGACGCCTCGAAGGCAGTCCCGGTCAATGGCAATTGCCTCTGCCGAGGTGTTTACATCGGCTGGCTCAGCCGAAGCGGACCACTTTGAGTACGTCCTGAAAAAGCACCAGGAAAAAGAACGTCGCGGCGATGCAGCCGAAGAGCAGTCGCACGAAATCGGTCTTGCCTTCCTCGGTGCGAAAGGTGATGCCGTGATAGGCGATGAAAGCGGTAACCGCCAAAAACACATAGTTGATCGGCTTTTCAAGATCGCCGGCGAACTCGAACATCGCTAAGGGCCCTAGCTGCGGTGGGTTTGACGTGCCGTGTCCTGTTTAACAAGGGCCGGGGGTAACGGCCACAGCTTTTACCCGTCGCCGGCCTGCCCGCCGCCAAATTCCTGGCTTGGGGTCGGGCTCAGCTCTTCGATCTCGAAAAAGGGCGGCAGGACGGACGTCACTTCGCCGGTGGCGAGGGAACTGATCAAGAGCCCGCTGACCAGGACGAAGGCGAGGAACACGGTGACCAGCGTAAACTGGCGGGCGCCTTTCGGCACGTGGGTGACGTAGTCGTGGTCGTAGCGATGGTAGTCGAGATCTCCGGTGTCGATGCGGCCCTCGTCGTGCTCGGTTATCAAGGCGCGCGCATAGTGGCGGGCCCAATGCGGCATCCGGCCGTCCATCATATAGTCGCGGAACACCTGGTCGCAGATTGAATCGGGCATATTCTGGCCGTGCCATGCGAAGTAGGCGAGCTGCATCAACTGGAATTCACCGACCTGGATGATGTTGGCGGCGCGAGCGATCAGCGTCTTGGCCGGGTCTTCCTCCCGGTCGGGCCGCCACAGCGTCTTGAACAATCCCAACATGGCGTTTCCTTTCGCCCGCCTGCGGTCAGGCAGGGATTTGAGTAGGGCGCGGGATCAGGCTACACGATTTCCGGAGGCAATTCATCCAGCGGTTTCTAAGCCAAGTGTCCTGCTGCTGAAGATCAGGTGATTGAGTTTCAGGATCGGAAGGACACTAAACATCGGAATCTAGTGCGATTCAGCCCCCGAAATAGGGCTTAAATAATGAGCCGTATTTCGCAACCATCACACTAGATCATGGCCAAAGCGTGACGAAGCGAGACTTTGCGCGCGCCGTTCACATCTTAGTCATCGCTGTTGCGACAGGAGGCTCGTCCCTAACACGCGTGCGCTGTCGCTCTCAGGACTTGTCCCAGTCGAGAACGTCCTGCGCCAAGGCGGCGAAACGCTTTTCCAACGTCGGCCCAAAGAGCGGATCCTCAACCTCCTTCAGTTCGGCCTCGATGGCCGACCAGTCGTCATCGTCGAGGATCTTTTCGGCATTCGGAAAAAAGAACTCGTTTTCCATGGCCATGTGATGGCGATAGGCCTCGAGGAATTCGCGCATTGTTCGCATGACCCTGTCGCGCGGCATGTCGCGGCCGGCGAGAATTGCGTCCAGCGTGCGCGCGACCTCTCGGGTCAAAGTGGCAAGCTCCGCGTGCTCCGAAAGCAGATCGTGGACCGCTCCGTCCCACTGCGGCTTGGTTGCAATTCGATGATAAATCGCATCTTCACGCGGGTGATGGCAGCTGTCGGGATAGGTCAGGCAGTACTGAACCACGGCCTCGATGATCTCGTAATCGGGTATGCCGCCGTTGTCGAAGGTCCTGATCTGGCGTTCCAGCGCCGCCAGGAGCTTTTGCATGTTGGCGTGGTCGTGCAACAACGCCTCGATCAGCTTGGCCATGCGATGGGCCCTCCGGATTTCAAGTCCCTCGACGAACCCAGGCTAGACGCGACAAACATTTGCCACGTTGATGTAGGTCAAGGAGGACTGCGGCGCCTTTCGCCCGTTTGCCGCGGCGTATCCTTGCTACAAAAAGCGTCTGTCGGGAATCCTCGGGGCATGGCAAGTTGTAGGAGATTGCCGTTTCGGTCACTAAACGCATGAAACGGATCGGATCACTGGATGTGTCGAGCGAACTTCTGCGAACAGATTGAACCCCCGTGGTTCAATCTATTCGCACGTCGCTCTGGAAGCGCCGCTGCGGCGATGCGACTGGTTTCGGTGAGGGAGCGAGGATGGAACTGGGTTGGGTAGAAGCGCGTGGCGATGCCTTTGCCATTGGCGAGGCGCTGGGTCGTCATGCGCGACGGTCGATACACGAGATGTTGCCGACACTTGCCGAGTTTGCCGGCTTGATGACCTGGGCCGGGTCTCCGCGACTGGTCGCCATGGAAAAGGCGGCCCGCGCCGCTTTCCCACGGCACGTGCGCGAGATCGAAGGCATGGCGGCTGGGGCGGGGATCGACTTCGCCAAGCTTTTTGCCTGGAACTGCCGTGGCGATCTACGGTTCCCGGCCGGAAGCGATCTCGCGGCCGCGGCCAGGGTCGAGGGCTGCACGACCGTGTTCATGGCCGCCGGGGCCGAAAGCGGGAGACCCGCCGTAATTGGCCACAACGAGGATGGCGAGGCGGAAATGGCCGGGCATTGCTTCCTGGCAGAGGTGATACCGGACCAGGAGGCGGACGCGGGCCCGGGCTTCGTTTCATTCTGCTATCCCGGTTTGCTGCCCGGGCACGCCTTCGCGGTCAACCGCGCCGGTCTGGTGCAGACCATCAACAACATTGGTCCAGACGACCTGCGTGTCGGTCTGCCACGCCATATCATCACCCGCGCCGTACTCGACTGCGCCGATATCGATTCCGCCGTGACGCTGCTGTCGCGCCGCGATCGCGCCGGCGGTTTTCATCACGGCCTGGCTCAGGCCGGCGATCCCCGACTTCTGGCGGTAGAGGCGCCGCCGGCCGGCTGTCATGTGCGACAGGTCGAAAGCTACCACGCCCACGCCAATCACCTGATCGAGGCACCCTTCGAGGCCGCGGCGCAACGTGTGACGCCCTCGTCTGCCAGCCGCCAGGAGCGGGCCGAAAGTTTGCTGGCGGCCGACGCGCTGGCGGGCCGCGATCCCGGTGCCCTACTCTTCGACCGGGACGGCGAATTGCCGATCCACCGGCGCGGACAAAGCCCCGGCGACGACGGCTTTACCTTGGCCAGCGCCGTTTTTGAAATTCACCCCGGGCGGGTCGACTGGTCGGCCGTGGTCGATCCCTCGAAGCCGCCCTGTTATCACGGGTCGATCATTCCGCAATGACCAACGAACCGCAACGAGAGGTACCGAGCAGATGAAATCAGCCATGATCGTAGCGCCGCAACCCGAAGCCGTGGAAGCCGGCGCCCTGGCGTTGCGCGACGGTGGCAATGCCGTTGATGCGGCGATCACCTGCGCCCTGGTACAGGGCGTGGTCGATCCCTTCATGTGTGGAATTGCCGGTTTTGGCAGCCTGCAGGTCTATTTGCCGTCCCGCGGCGTTCATCATTGCATTGATTTCCACGGGCGCGCACCGGCGGCCGTGCGGGCCGACATGTGGCAGGACCTCATCGAGGGAGAGACGCGGGACGGGTTCGGTTTCATCCTCAAGGGTCAGGTCAACGACATCGGTTACCAGGCGATCACGGTTCCCGGCAGTCTCATGGCCTATCACCAGGCTCAGAGCGAGTTCGGCAGCTTCGACTGGCAGCGCGTGGTGGCGCCGGCCCTGGCCATCGCCGAGGCGGGTTTCATCGTTCGCCCGCACGTGCACCACTGGTGGACGCACAGCGACGACTTGGGTCGGGCGCCCGTCATCGACCGCTTGCGCTTCAGTGCCACCGGGCGCCAATCCTTCATCGCCGAGGACGGCGAGCCTCTGCGCCCCGGCATGCGCCTCCGCAATCCGGATCTGGCGCGCACCCTGCGGCGCATTTCCGAGGGCGGTATCGAGGTTTTCTATCGCGGCGCGATCGCCCGCGAGATCGATTCCGACATGAAACGCAACGGCGGCCTGCTGTCGGCCGAGGACCTCGCCGGTTACGATACGACACGCGGCGATCCCCTGTGGTCGAGCTATCGTGGCCACCGCCTGGCCACCAACCAACCGCCCGGCGGCGGGCCGATGCTGGCGGAGATGCTGAACATTCTCGAATGTTTCGATCTGGCGGCTTTGGGGCACAATTCGCCTGAGTATATGCGCGTCGTCGTCGAGGCCATGAAGCGGGCGACCGCCGACAAGGACGCGCATATCGGCGATCCCGCCTTCGTCGACGTGCCGCTGGACCGCCTGATGTCCAAGGATTATGCGCAAACCGCCGCGCGGGACATCCGAGATGGCAAGAAGGCGCATGTGACGCGCTATCAGGCGGGCCAGGAGTCGCCCGACACGACCCATATCTCGGTCATCGACGGCGCCGGCAATGCGGTCTCCATGACCCATTCCCTGGGCATGCCATCGGGTGTCATCAGCGACGGACTTGGCTTTATGTACAACGGTTGCATGGGGGTTTTCGACCCGCGGCCGGGGCATGCCGACTCCCTGGCGCCGGGCAAGAGCCGCTTCAGCTCGATCTGTCCCTCGATCCTCTTTGACGGCGACACGCCGTTCCTGGTGATCGGCGCTCCGGGTGGGACACAAATTGCCATGGGCGTTCTGCAGGCCATCCTCAATGTCGTTGATTTCGGGATGACCGCCACGGAAGCGGTTTCGGCGCCGCGCTTTTCGGCGACCAGCGATATCATCGACATCAGCAACCGCATTCCCGGTTATGTCACCGATGTGTTGGCGGGGCAGGGCTATGAGATAGCGCGCAGCCCGGAGAGCTACACATTCGCTTCGGTACACGCGATCCTGGCCCGTGACGGTCGGCTCGACGGAGCGGCCGACCCGAACCACGACGGCATGGCCTTGGAAGTCCGCCCGGAAATTTGATCGGAACTCTGACCGTAATCGTAGCCGCTACAGCAGGCAGCGTTACCCCTTGGGGCGTTCGAGCTCTTCCAATGTGCGCGGCCAGTCCTTCTTGAGAAGACGCGACAGCGAGCGGTCGGCGAGGATGCGGTTGTCGGTCTGGCAGCCCGGGCAATAGTTGGTCTCGTTGCTGGCGTGGCGGATGCGCTGCACGGGGGCGCCGCATTCGGGACAGGCCTGGCCGTAACGGCCATGCACCGCCATTTCCTTGCGAAAGGCGGTCACCTTCTCGGGAAATCCGCCGCCGGCTTCGGCGCGCAGCCGCTTGGTCCAACGCTCGAGCGTCGCGAGCGTGGCGCGGTGCAGTCGCGCTATTTCGTCGGCTTGCAGCTTTTGCGTCATGGCGATGGGCGAGAGGCGGGCGGCATGCAGGATTTCGTCGCTGTAGGCATTGCCGATGCCGCTGAACAAACGCGCGTCGGTGAGGGCGCGCTTGAGCGTGTGGTTGCGGCTTGTGAGGGCCGATTGGAAGGCGGCGAGGTCCGCCGTCATCACCTCCAGGCCGCCGGGATCCAGCACGGCGAGGGCAGTCGCGCCGCGCACGGCATGCAGCGAGGCGCGTTTTTTCGAACCCGCTTCGGTCAGCATCAGTGACCCGCCCGGAAAGTCGAAGGCGGCGAGGCCGCGTTTGCCGGGGATCGCGGCATCGGCGCCTTGCCAGTGCAGCCGCCCGGCGATCATCAGGTGAAGCACCAGCCACAGGTCGTCTTCCAGGCCGATGACGATGCGCTTGCCCATGCGCCGCAGTTCGGTGACCCGCTTGCCGGTAAAGGCCGTCAGTGGCGGATCGACGCTGCGCAGCAGGAACGGGCTGGCCAGTCGCACGCCGTGCAGTATTTCGCCTTGGATGCGCTGCTCCAGCGCCTCGATATAAATGGCGACGTCGGGAAGCTCCGGCATAATCATGCAAGATTGGCATGCTGCGGACCCAGGCTCAATGACGGTGCGATGGTGCCAATGGCACTGCGGGCTTGACGCGGCTTTCGCCTGGTGTCCTGATTCGGTAGTCCGTAACACAGGGATTCAGCATGGCGGCGCGATCGACCCCTTGGCGGTTGGCTGATCGCCGAAACTTGTTGGGCACCGTGGATGCCGCCGCATCCCGATTTACTACGACGGTAAGAGGCAGTTAGATGACCATGCAGGTACGACGCCTGACCGAGGGCGATGCGCAGGCCTATCGCGATATCCGGCTAGAGGCGCTGGAGCATTGCCCGGAGGCTTTCCAGGCGACCTATGAGCGCTCGGCCGATCTGCCGCTCGAAGCTTTTGCCAGCCGTCTCGAGCGTTACGCGCTCTTTGGTGGCTTCGAGGACGGCAAGCTGCAGGGGATGGCGGGCCTCTAT
>JAJFGM010000417.1 GCA_021776145.1 Kiloniellaceae bacterium
GGACTTCTTGTCGGTCATTCTCTCGTCACCAAATCAGAGGATCGTCTTCAGGGCGTCCAGGGTCTCGTCCGGCTTTTCCAGCATCATCATGTGGCCGGCGCCGCCAATGCGTGAAACTTCACCGCCGGCGATCGCGGCGGCCAGTTTGGCGCCGGCCTTGGCGGGGGTCATCTTGTCTTCGGCGCCGGTGATCACCAGGGTCGGGCAAGCGACCGCCGCCGACTGTTCCGCCGCCGCGTCGTAGCTGTCGCAGGCCGCCAGATCGTTGTGCAGCACGCCCGGCTTGACGCGCTCGAGCAGCCGCTCGCCGCCACCCATGAGCCAGAGGCCGGGCATGCGTGCGCCGCCGAAATGGCCGACCATTCCGTGCGCCCAAGAGGTCACGAGTTCAAAGGCCAGGTGGTCGTTCGCCGCAGCCGCCGCCAATAGGTCGGGATGCACCGGCATGCGCGGCGCCACCCCCAAAAGCGCCAAGGCGCGCACCTTCCCGGGGTGGCGCGCGGCGCAGGCCAAGGCGGTCAAGGCGCCCATGGAATGCCCGGCCAGCGCCGCCTGCTCCAGGCCGGCGGCTTCTATCAGGCGCGCCACCCAATCGGCAAGCGCCTCGATGGAGCTCAAGGCCGGTCCGCCGGAATGCCCGTGCCCCGGCAGGTCTACCGCCAAGACCCCGCGTTGCCGGTGCGCGAAGTAGCGGGTCTGCAGAGCCCACACCGTGTGATCCATACCGGCGCCGTGCAGGAAAACGACCGTCGGCAGTCGCGGATCGAAAGGCCGGCCACCCGTCGCCGCGAAGACCGCGTGGCCGTCGACCTGAAGTTCCATGTTATCGCCTATCTCGTACGGAGGGTTACTGCCGCGGGGCTCAAAGGTGATCGCGCACCGCGTCGGGCGGCTTAATCGCGTTGCGAAACGCGCAGAGCCTGACGCATATCCTCGATGATGTCGCCCGGGTCCTCGAGGCCGACGGACAGACGGATCATGTCCTCGCCGACTCCCGCGGTCGCGAGCTGTTCCGCCGTCATCTGTTGGTGCGTCGTGCTGGCTGGATGGATGACAAGGGTTTTGGCGTCGCCGACATTGGCGAGATGCGAGGCCAAACCGCAGGCCTCGATGAACTTCGCACCGGCCGGCCGACCGCCCTTGACGCCGAACGAGATAATCGACCCGGCGCCCTTGGGCAGGATCTCCTTGGCCAAGGCGTGGTCGCGATGGCTCGGCAGGCTAGGGTGCAGCACCCAGGCCACGGCCTCCTGCGCCTGTAGGAACTCGAGCACCGCATCCGTGTTCGACATGTGGCGCTGCATGCGCAGCGGCAGGGTCTCGATGCCCTGCAGAATGTAAAAGGCGTTCTGCGGTGCCATCGTGGCGCCGAAATCGCGCAGACCTTCCGTACGGGCGCGCATGCAAAAGGCCTGGGGTCCGAATTCTTCAGCGAAATCCATGCCGTGATAACCGGCATAAGGCTCGGTCAGAGTCGCGAACTTGCCCGACGCCTCCCAGTCGAAGCGGCCACCGTCGACCAGCAGCCCGCCTAGGGCAAGGCCGTGGCCGCCAAGCCACTTGGTCGCCGAATGCATGACGATATCGGCACCCATTTCCACGGGCCGGCAGAGATAGGGCGTCGCAAAGGTGCTGTCGATCACTAGGGGCAATCCGGCCCGGTGCGCCACCTCGGCCACGGCCGGCACGTTCAGCACTTCAAGGCCAGGATTACCAAGGATCTCGGCAAAGACCATGCGCGTTTCCGGACGGATGGCAGCGTCATAAGCGGCGACGTCGCGCGGGTCGACGAAAGTCGTGGTGATGCCAAAGCGCGGCAGGGTATGGGTGAATAGGTTGATACTGCCGCCATAGAGCGAGGACGAGGCAACGATGTGTCCGCCCTGCCCCATCAAGGTGACGATGGCCAGGTGCAGCGCCGCGTGGCCGGACGAAGTGGCGATGCCGCCGACTCCCAGTTCCAGCGCCGCGATGCGTTCTTCCAGCACGGCGACGGTCGGGTTCGATATGCGGCTATAGATGTGGCCGGCGCGTTCCAGGTTGAAGAGCGCCGCGGCGTGATCGGTGTCCTCGAAGACGTAGGAAGTGGTCTGGTAGATCGGCAGTGCCCGCGCCCCGGTAGCCGGATCCGGCCGTTGTCCGGCATGCAAGGACAAGGTATCGAATTTGAGGAACTTCGGATCGGCCATGGTATCTCTCCCTTGCCGCGGGAAATTGGGTCTTCGAGGCGTCCGCAAGCTGTAGCAGATTGGCGGCGGGAGTCCAACGCCGCCCCAGCGTCAATGCGGCGACCCTGCGGCGACCCTGCGGCGACCCTGGCGTTGTCGGCGTAGCGCCGGGAGAGGGCGTCGGGACCCAAAAAAAACGAGGGCCGTTCAATCCAATTGCGGATTGCGGCCCTCGCGATTTTTGTAAGCCTGGCCCTGTCAACTTGCCGAGGGCACATTAAGCAAATGCGTGATCCGGGGTCAAGCAATGAATCGTTAACTTCTTGGAATGCAAACACAACTTGGAGTATATGCAACTCCAGAGCATGCAAAAAAAATGCCGCCGGAAGAACCGGCGGCAAGTTTAACAGGGAGGCGTTACAAGGAACGGAAAAACATCCGAACAACGGGGGGACGATCCAGGGCAGGTGTCCAGCCCGTCGCTTACAGTATTAAGCCGATTGTCCTAACAAATGGTTAATTTTTTAACGAATTTTGTTAGGACTCCGGAAAAATGCAGGAATTCCGGCGATGTTCGCGGCCGGAAATCTACATTTGCCCCCCTTCGCGTTAACCACAAGAGGTGAATCGCATGTCGTGGAGCAACGGATTCACCCGCCATCACAGGGCGTTGGACCGCGCGCCGATGGTACTGCCGCGGATCGGCTTCTCAATCGACGGCTTCGCCCTATTGGGCCGTCCAGCCGCCGTCGATCGAAAGTGGCGTGCCGGTGATCTGGTCGGCTGCGGGCGAACAGAGAAAGACCGCCAAACCGCCGATCTGCGCCGGCGTGGCAAAGTCCTTCGAGGGCGTCTTTTCCGCCAGAACGGCCGCTTTCGCAGCGGCGAAACTCGTACCCGCCGCATCGGCACGCGCCTGGACCTGTTTTTCCACTAGCGGCGTCAACACCCAGCCGGGGCAGATCGCATTGCAGGTGATACCGCTACCGCCTGTCTCCAGGGCGATCACCTTGGTCAGTCCGACGGCGCCGTGTTTGGCCGCGACATAGGCCGCCTTCTCGGCCGAAGCAACCAGACCATGCGCCGAAGCTACATTGATGACCCGACCCCAGCCGCGCGCCCGCATGCCCGCGAGAACAGCCTTGATGGCGTGAAAATTGGACGAGAGGTTGATCGCGATGATCGCGTCCCAGCGCTCGTCGGGAAAGCTCTCAACCGGCGAAACATGCTGGATTCCGGCGTTGTTGACCAGGATGTCGACGCCGCCGAATCGCGCCTCGGCCTCGCCGACCATGGCGCGGATCTCGTCGGGTTTGCTCATGTCGGCGGCGGAATAAGCGGCGGTCACGCCGTATTTTTCTTCGATCTCGGCACGCAGGCGCTCGATCTCCGAAGCATCGCCGAATCCGTTGAGCTGAATGTTGGCGCCTTCGGCCGCCAGGGCCTCGGCAATTCCCAGTCCAATTCCACTGGTCGAGCCGGTGACCAGGGCGGTGCGTCCTTTGAGCATTGAAAAAGTTCCTGTGACAGGCGCGGCGGAGACCTGGTGGCTAGCCCGGCGGCCCCAGATAGGCGACCAGAACCGCAAGGCTAAGGACCGACAGCAAGGTGGAAATCAACACGACCGAAGCCGCGCGTCCGAGATAGATATCGTACTGGCGCGCGAGAATAAAGACGTTGGCTCCGGCAGGCAACGCGGCGGTCAAGATGGCAATCGACGCCCACATCGGATCCATGTCGAAAACGAAAAGCACCAGCAGGGCCACGACGATGGGATGGATCACCAGCTTTACGAACGTCACCACCAGCACCTCTTTGAGATCGCCGGCGATGCGGTAGCCCGCCAGCGAGGCGCCGAGCGCAAAAAGCGAACAGGGCGCCGCGGCGGCGCCAAGGATTTCGGTGAACTTGCCGACCGGGCGCGGTAGATCGAGGCCGGTGGCACCGTAGGCGAGACCGGCCAGCATGGAGAGGATGACCGGGTTGGCGATGATCGCCAGGCCGGCGGACGAGAACCCCTGCCGCCAGCCCTGGCCGCTGCCGCGGCCGAGCTCGACCACGACCGTGGTCAACGTCATCAGGACGGCCGAGTGAACGGTGATGATCAGCATCAGGGGCAGCACCCCGGCTTCGCCGTAGATCGTCACCACCAAGGGTATGCCGAGCAACACGGTGTTGGAAAAACTACAGGCCATGCCCATGATGCCGCGCTCTTCGAGACGGGTGGCAAAGAGCAGCCGGCCCAAGGGAATCGCCATGAAAAAGACCAGCAGCGAGGCGCCGATATAGGCCAGAACGATCGATAGCTGTTGCAGGTCTGGCAAACTGACCCGGCTCATGGCGCGGAACAGCAGCGCCGGGACCGCCACGTAGAAAACGAAGTTCGCCAGCCCGCGGATACCTTCCTCGCTGATGAAACGGCGCCCCAGTAGATAACCGCATAGGACCAGGCTGAAGATCGGCAGTATTGTCTCGACGGTGGTTTGCATGGGATGGAGCGGGGCTCAGGGCCTGTGTTGTGGCGCGACGAGGGATAGGGTATGCGGCAATCGCGTTGCGCGACAGCCCGCTTTCAATTCACACTGCCGGTATGGAGTCGATAATTGTCGCCTGGATGGTACTCGTTTTCGGATATCTGTTGCCGCTGGCGCACGTCGTTCTGTCGCCACGGGGCGGTTCCTGGCGTCCACCGCCCGGCTCGGGCTGTCCGCTAGGACCAAGGCCCGGTTGGATCGTACTCGTGCTTCTGCTCGGCCCCTTGGGATGGTTGCTGTTCGCGCGCTCGCGTCAAAGGGCAAGGCGCCCCGTCGAGGGCGCCAGTCGCGGTGCGGCGACCAAAAGCTGACAGGCCCAAGCGGGCGACTTCTGCGGCAGCTGCCCCGGATTTCAACAGCCCGGATTTCAAGAGCCCGGAATTCAACAGCCCGGAATTCACCAGCTAAGAGGATTTGAAAAGCGCCGCGGCATCGGACAGGTAATCCTTCTTGCCCTTAATCTTGTTCCTGACCCTCTCCGCCTCGGCTTCGAGTTCGGCAAGGTAAGCCTCCAGTTCGATCACTCCCATTAGATCGAGGTCGACCGGCTTGGTTATGGCCTTGCGCGGCTCAAGGTCTTCGATGTCCATGGCCCGGCTCCCTATTGCTTTCCACTGTGCAAACATACAAAAACGGGGCGACGAAGAACAGCCAGCCCGGAGACCGCCATGACACAATCGATTCCCCTGACCATGACCGCTGTCGAGATCACGCAGCCCGGCGGCCCCGAGGTTCTGGTGCCGGCCCAGCGACCGGTGCCGCAGGCCGGCCCCGGCGAGGTCCTGGTCAAGGTGGCGGCGGCAGGGGTCAACCGGCCCGACGTCCTGCAGCGCGGCGGCAACTACCCGCCGCCGCCCGGCGCCTCGGATATTCCGGGTCTGGAGATGGCCGGCACCATTGTCGCGCTGGGCGAAAGGGCCGCGGGCTGGCAAATCGGCGACCGCGTGACCGCCCTGGTCACCGGTGGCGGCTATGCCGCCTATTGCACGGCGCCGGCGGCCCAATGCCTGCCCATCCCCAAGGGCCTGTCGATGACCGAGGCGGCGGCCCTGCCAGAGACCTTTTTTACCGTCTGGAGCAATGTCTTCGACCGTTTGCAGCTCGGCGCCGGCGAAGCCTTCCTGGTACACGGCGGCTCCTCGGGCATCGGCACGACCGCGATCCAGCTTGCCCGGGCTTTTAGCGCAAGGGTCTTCGCAACCGCAGGTTCGGCGGAAAAATGTCAGGCCTGCGTCGATCTCGGCGCCGAACGGGCGATCAACTACCGCAGCGAGGATTTTGTCGCCATCACCAAGGAAGCGACCGAGGGCAAGGGACTCGACGTCGTCCTCGATATGGTGGGTGGCGACTATATTCAACGCAATATCAAGGCCTTGGCACCTGACGGCCGGCTCGGCTACATCGCTTTCCTGGGCGGCTCGAAGAACGAAATCGACCTGCTCCCGGTGATGCTGAAACGCTTGACGATCACCGGCTCGACCCTGCGCGCCCGCTCGGTCGATTTCAAGGCCGCCATCGCCGAGCGCCTGCGCGAAAAGGTCTGGCCACTGATCGAGGCCGGCAAGGTGCGCCCGGTCATGGCGCAGACCTTTTCGCTCGGCCAGGCGGCAAAGGCCCACGCCCTGATGGAAAGCAGCAGCCACATCGGAAAGATCGTCCTCGAAGTCGGGGATGCGTGAATCGACCGATCTCGGCCGCGCCTTGGATTCGCGCGTATCACGCCTATTTATCCTTGGCGTGGCGGGCAAACCGGTATATGCCACGGGTGAAGAATTTCACGCAGCCCCGTATATGGCGCGGTGGCGGCCCAACGGGGTTGCCGCGAAGGAGAAAGACTGATGTCATTGCCACTTATGCCCAAGGCAACAGGTGTCTGGCTGGTCGATAATACCACCCTCGCCTTTGACCAAATCGCTGATTTCTGCGGCCTGCATGCCCTGGAAGTACAGGGAATCGCGGATGACGAAGTCGCGATCGGCATCCAGGGTCTCGACCCCATCGGCTCCGGCGAGCTGACCCGCGAAGAGATCGAGCGTTGCGAGGCCGATCCGACGGCGCGCCTGCAACCGGCCAAACGCGACCTGCCGGAACCGGCCAAGCGCACCAAGGGACCACGTTACACACCGGTTGCCAAACGCCAGGACAAGCCCGACGGTATCTACTGGCTGGTGCGTCACCATCCGGAATTAAAGGACTCGCAGATCGCCAAGCTGATCGGGACGACCAAGAACACCATCCAGTCCGTGCGCGAGCGCACGCACTGGAACTCGCCCAACATCCGCTCGCGTGATCCCGTCCTGCTCGGCCTCTGCAGTCAGGTCGATCTCAACGCCGCCGTTGAGAAGGCCCGCAAGGCCGCGGAAAAGGCCGGCATCACTTTGCCCAAGGCCGAGCCGGACGTGGTGAAGCCCGAACCGCAGGGCGTTCTCGCCGCCTTTGGCCTGCCGGGCGAGAGCAGCGACGACACCTTCGGTCGCTAGAGCGTCATCCGTTCACTTGGAATCGCTTTCAGCGATCCAAGTGAACGGATATAGACACTCTAACTCGTTAATGTGTAGAGCAATTTTGATCCGATCAGGTTGAACCTTTGTGG
>JAJFGM010000418.1 GCA_021776145.1 Kiloniellaceae bacterium
CGACAAGATCGACGAGGTTCGCGCGCTGTTCGAATTCAGTTTCACCAGTGACTCATCAAACATCCTGTTGATTGCCCGCGACAAGACCCTGGACGTTGGTGATTTCACCATTGTTGCGCCGGCCGGGGCAATCAACGGCACCAACCTGCAGGTTGGTGGCGTGGACGCTTTCACCGTCAACGGCGGCACGCTGGAAGGTATCGAAGGAACGATTTACGAGGGCATGTTCCTGGCCTACGCACGTGACACCGACGATGCCGGTGCGGCGGCCGAAAACATCTCGATTCAGTCGAGCCTGGGCGTGGCTGAAAAGCTCTATCAATCCTCGACCCAGTATTCGGATTCGGTGTCCGGCTTGATCACCGAAGAAATCAACCGCCTGAGTGGAGAAAACACCGATTTTCTCGAGGAGATTACCGTCATAGACGCGCGTCTGTTGTTGTTTCAGCAACACCTGATCGATAAGTACTCGAGGATGGAACAGGCAATCGCCCAGGGCGAAGCCATGACCAGCCAGATTCTGGCGATGTTGGGCCTCAGCAACAACTAAGCGCGGTAAGCGCGGAGCGGTAAGGGGAGAGCAGGGACGTGAACCAAGCATACAGCGCGACTTCGGCTTATTTTGCCGCATCCAAGATGGTGACCTCTCTGGGCGCTGTGGTAATGCTCTACGATGGCATGATACAGGCAGTTTCGGCGGCCAAGACAGCCATCGAAGACGGTCGCATCGAAGATCGCTTCAGGGCCACACAGAAGGCTTGCAAAATTCTGCTCGGATTGCAGTCGAGTCTCGACTTCGATCGGGGCGGCGACGTTTCGCTGATGCTCGATCAGTTTTATCACACGCTCTATCGTGACATTCAGGACATCAATTTTAAGAATTCCGCAGCGGCCTGCGACGAAGTTGTCGAAGCCTTGATGCCCGTTCGGAAGAGCTGGATCGATCTGGTGGATCAGGAAAAGCGCGGCGAAATCACCTCCGGCAAGGAACCGGCGCCGCGTGCCGCGACTCCGCAAGCTGCGTACGCACGCGCTCCGCAACCGCAGGCATCCGGGGGCAATGCGTCGCAAGACAGAAATCCCGACACGGTGAAGATCTCGGTTTGATCGCCGGGACAATTCGATCCGCACCACAACCTGAAATCCGCGTCTGTTCGTGGCGATAGAGTTGCTTCGATTGGCGCCTGATTCTTGATCTGGAAAGCTTCTTTTAGTAAATGCCGGGTTAATCTCCGCAGCGCCGCCTGATTCGGGCGACGTCGTGGAGAGTGGACCCCAGGAATGAGCCGCAAGCAAAAACGGACACAGGCAAGGCGCAAGGATCAGGGACCGAAGGCGTTGCGCGGCCAGCGGCCCGAGGGTGAACTTCTCATTCTGGCACAGCGGAAGTTCGAGACCGGCCGATACAAGGACGCCGCCAATATTTTGCAGCGGGCTTTGCGTGGCGACAGCGGCAACAGTGACGCCCGGGTCCTTCTCGGGCTGGCTTTGCAGTGCCAAGGCAAGGCAGAACCGGCACTGCAGGCCTTTCGCCAGGCGCTTGCTGTGGATCCTCAGAATGCCCAGGGTTATCTGCATCTTGGCAATCTGCTGAAGGAAACCGGCGAGCGCGATGCCGCCGCCAATGCCTATGCGACGGCGCTCAATCTCAAACCCGATTACGCGGAAGCCTATCGCGGCCTGGGTCTGCTCATGGGTGATGCCGGGATTCTCGATCAGGCGATCGATTGCTTCAATCTGGCACTGCAGTACGAACCGCACGATGCCGATAGTTTTTTCCATCTTGGTTTGCTGCAAACGGCAAAAGGCCTGGCCACCGACGCCTTGGCCTCTTATGCCCGTGCCGTTGCCATCAATCCCGCGCATGCGCCGGCACAAGTCAATCTCGGCAATATCGTGCTGGCGCATGGCAAGGCCGAATTGGCGGTGGAAACCTACGGCAAGGCAATAGCCGCTCACCCGAACATGGCCGAGGCACACGCCAACTTGGGCAAGGCCTTGCGAGATTTGGGCCGCCTCGAGGAGGGTGTGGAGGCTTGCCGCACCGCTCTGCGGTTGGCGCCGAATTTCGCCGATGCTCACAACAACCTTGGCAATGCCCTGAAGGATTTGGGCCGACTGGACGAGGCCAAGGCCTGTTACGGCAAGGCCATTTCGCTCGACGACCGCCAGGCGACCTATCACTACAATCTGGGCGATGCCCTGCACCAAAGCCACGATTACGATTCCGCTGTCGCCTGCTACAAACGGGCGCTTGTGCTCGATCCGGGCATGGCGGTCGCGCACAACAACATCGGCCTGGTGCTCAATGAACAAGGCCGTCTTGCAGACGCCCTCGCGCACTTTCGCAATGCCTGCGAATTTGCCCCGGACCATATCGGCTACAAGTGCAGCCTGTCCCGTTCGCTTTGGTCGAATGGCGAATTCGCCGAGTCGTGGCGCTACGCCGACTGCTGCTTCGAATGCGGCTTGCGCACCCCCAATCGCAAATTCGCCATCCCTAGATGGCAAGGTGAGGATCTCGCTGAACGCAGCATACTGGTTTGGCGCGAGCAGGGGGTCGGCGACGAACTGCGCATCGCCAAGCGCTATCCCGAGATCATCGCCGCGGCGCGGCACTGTGTCATTGAAGCCGACCCGCGCCTCGTACCTCTCTTCCAACGCAGCTTCCCCGGCGCTGAATTCAGACCCGTCGAAATCGATGCGGAAGGCGACCTGCGGCGTCGCGATGCCGACTTCCAGCTGCCGGCGAACAACCTCTTCCAATTTTTTCCGCTGAGCGAGGCGGAGTTGGCGCGCGAACGGCCCTTCGACAGCTATCTGTTGAGCGACCGCATAGCGATGAAGAGGCAAGCCGCCGCCACCCAAGGTCATCTGGTGACCGACCCCGAGATGAGCGCCTTTTGGCGCGACCGCATCGACGCCCTCGGGCCGGGGTTGAAGGTCGGTATCTGCTGGCGCAGTCAGTTGAACGACCGTCAACGCGATCTGCACTATTCGCAAATCGAGGACTGGGCGGACTTTTTCGCAATGGCCGGCGTTCACTTCGTCAATTTGCAGTATGACGATTGTGCCGAAGAGTTAGCCGTTGCCAAGGCGCTCACTGGGGTAACCTTGCATGGCTGGCCTGACATCGACTTGAAGCAGGACATCGACGCGGTGGCGGCGTTGACGGCGCAGCTCGACCTTGTGGTCACGGCCCCGACTTCGGTCGCGGAAATTGCCGCCGCCGTCG
>JAJFGM010000419.1 GCA_021776145.1 Kiloniellaceae bacterium
GCCGCACCAGCAATTGGCCTTCGCGCGGCGCTTTGGCGAAATCGTGCGTTACCCCTTGATCAAGGGTCTCGACGACTGTCCGGATATTATCCCGGTCGTCAAGCTGCCGCACGAGACCAACAACTTCGGCGGGCTCTGGCATTCGGACATGGCCTACACCGAGGAACCGCCGCTGGGATCCATACTCTGCGCCCGCGAGCTGCCGGCGACAGGCGGCGACACTATCTGGGCCAACATGTACATGGCCTACGAGACCCTGTCGGAAGGCATGCAGGCGCTGCTCTCGGACTTGGTCGGCATCAATGTCTCGAACACGGCGGCATCGGCGCGGACGCGGGTCCACCGCATCGCCGAGGCCGGCACCGGCGCCCCGGTCCACGTGGCCGAGCATCCGGTCGTTCGCACCCACCCCGAAACCGGCCGCAAGCTGCTTTACGTCAACTTCGGCCACACGACCTGCTTCAAAGGCATGACCGAAGCGGAAAGCAAGCCGATCCTCGAGACCCTCTTCGCCCATCAGGTGCGGCCGGAATTCACCTGCCGTTTCCAATGGCGTCCCGGCTCCATCGCCTTCTGGGACAACCGTTGCACGCAACACAACCCGGTCAACGACTACCACGGCCACAAGCGCGTCATGCACCGCGTCACCCTGGCCGGCAGCCGGCCGATCTAGTGTCGTCCCGCGCCGCGCGGCAGGGCAGCTCGACGGCATGAGCGGCGCAGAGCCAATCTCGGACCTCATCCAGGCGCAACGCGTGCTCGTGCTGGGGCCCAGTGGGGCCGGGAAAACCCGGCTGTCGCGGCGCTTGGGATCGCTCCTCGGTCTGCAGGTCGTCCACCTCGATGCCCACTTCTGGCGGCCGGGCTGGGTCCCTAGCCCGATCGACGAATGGCGCGAACGCGTCGCGGCCCTGGCCGCCAAGGACGAATGGGTCATGGACGGTACTTACGAGGCCTCTCTCGACCTGCGTTTGCCACGCGCCGACGCCGTCGTCTATGTCGCCGCCGGCCGCCTGGGCTGTCTGTGGCGCGTCTTCAAGAGAACACGCTTGGCGCCCGATCCGCGCCGCGGCGACGCGCCTGCGGGGCAGAAGCTCGACACGCCCTTCTTTCGTTACATCTGGCACTTTCATGGCGTAACCGAGCCCTTCATCCAGGCCGAGATCGCCAAACACGGCCTGGCCGGTCGCACAATCCCGGTGACGGGGCCGCGCGGCGGCGCGCACCTTCTGGCGCGGCTGCAAAGCCTGATCATAGAGTCCAGAAACACCGAGCCGGAAGGACAAGAAAGCTTGTCGCCAAACCCTCCCGCCCCCAGGTAAGGTCTCGTCGACGGCCACCACCAACAGGCAACTCTCCGGGAGTCGCTATGCAGCGGAAACCCTATCTGGAACACGCAAACATCAGCGTCAGCGACCTGGATCGGGCGGTCGCCTTCATGCGAGCCGCCTTTCCGCATTTCCGCGTGCGCGGCAGCGGCGGCAAGACTGAAGATGGCACCGCCCCGACCTGGGTACATGTCGGCGACGACGAGACCTATGTCAGCCTTGCCCTGACCCGCCAGCCGAAAGACCCGGAGCGTCCGGCCTATTCCGGGCCCGGTTACAACCACATCGGTTTCGTCGTCGACGATGGCGAAGCCCTGCGCCAGCGCCTGGTCGCCGCCGGTTACAAAGAGGGCTACAAAGCGCCGCAACACCCTTTCCGCAAGCGCATTTACTTCAACGATCGCGACGGAAATGAGTTCGAATTCGTCGAGTACCTGTCGGACGTTCCGGCGGAAAAGAACGACTACTCCATTGCCAGCGACTGACGCGAGTGACGCGACGGACGCGACGGGCGCGGTAAGGGAAACCCGGCCCGTGGTTCTGCAGGAGCGCTATCGATGAACGACAGCGACGGACCCGCGACCGACCTGCTGTACTATTACGACAAGGCGCCGTTCCAGGTGGACCTGAACGGCATCGCGATCACCGTCGACAAGTTCGTGCATCCGCCCAACATGGGGCGTGCCTCGACCAACATGGCCAAGGCTCTGGAGGCCTATACGCCGCAACGCGCGCTCGACATGGGATGCGGCACCGGCTTTCTGGCGCTGTGCCTGCGCCGCCTTGGAGTCGAAGAGGTCTGGGCCGCCGATAAGAGCGCAATCGCCGTCGCCTGCGCCCGCCGGAACGTCGAAGCGAACCCGACACTGAAGCCCCTCACCGTCGTCGAGAGCGATCTCTTCGCCGCCCTCCCCGACGATCTGCGCTTCGACCTCGTCGTCTTCCATCAACCCTACTTCACCAGCCCGCCGGACGCCTTTGCCGGAACCGGCGGCCCCGGCGGCCGCGAGGTCATCGTCCGCTTTCTCGCCGCAGCCGGAGACCACCTGACCGGCGACGGCGTCATCCTGATGAGCTACCAGGACACCACCTGCGGCCCGGAGAACGACCCCCTGGCCATCGCCCGCGAACTTGGCCACCAAGCGCGCAATGTGATCGAAGACCTTGCCGAGGACAGCAACCGTTTCGTTTGCGAAATCCGCCTGAGTCGATAGAGGCGGCGTTTCAGCGCGCGCGGTTGGCGCGCAGGGTCGAGGCGCAGGCCTTGCCGGCGAGACGCAAGGGGCGCAACAGGTAATAGAGAAAGTCGAGCCATGGCGGCAGAGGCAGCGCCTTCGCGTCTTCCTCGGTTGGGGTAAAGAGTTTGCGCACGATATAAACGGCAAAGGGCCGCCACAGCCGTTTCGCGATGTCCTCGTGCAGGGACATCTGCGAGCGGATCTGGACAAACTGATCCAAGGGACGCCTTGGCGGAACCAGCAGTCGCTCTTCCACATCGATGTGCAGCGCCCGGATCATCGTTTCCGCTTCAAAGGCCGCGCGCAGTGGTGGTGGAAGGGAGAATCCAAGAAAACGTTCCGTCAGCCGCAGGGCCAAAAGCACCGTGCGATAGATGCCCTGGTCCCGGGATCGCGACAGAAAAGCTTGCCAGTCGATCTCGGGATGCCGTTGGAGGAGTTCGTGAATATCGCAGATCTTGGTTAGAAAATTGTTCTTTTCGTGCCAGTCCTTGCAGGCCTGCATGCAGAGAATACTCAAGCTGTCGAGCAGGCCAAAACTCAGGATCTGGCGTCCCGACAGGGTGACGGGTTCTAGGCGTTGCCAGAAGGCCTCAAAGTCGCGTGGCGACGGCAACTCAGGCAGGGTGATGCTGTCGTGCAGGTCGACATAGACCTCGGCCGCCTTGTTGACGAAATGCCATTCCCATTTGAACTGGTAGTCCGGCAAGGGCTCGTAGCCGTTGTCGAAGAAAAACGCCTTGGCGCGCGCCACATCGTCGTGGCGCACCAGAACATCGAGATCATAGTAGCACCTTTGATGCAGGTCGCCGTACGCCATGACGGCAATGACCGGCCCCTTGAAGGCAACCATATCGAACTTCGCCGACGCGCAGAGGTCCATCAGTCGCAGCAGCTCGGCAGCGGAGTTCTCGTTCCTGGCGCGACTCTCGGCATCGAATTCTCGCAGCTGCCGAAGTTCGGCCGGCGGCACCACCTCCACCCCGATCACAGTCAGGTTCTTCAACAGCAAGGGTAGTTGATGAAAGCGTCGCGCGGTATGGAGCAGCTTGGACCAATCGAAGGCCTGATCGGCCAGCAAAGCGCGCAGGACGACTTCATCCGCCTCGCGCAGCCGAGTGCGGGCACATCGCAGCAGGACCTCGACCACAGGGTCCCCCGAAATCCGCTCTACCTGAACCGGCAACTGCACGTCCTGTCTTCCTTTCGCGGGTAAGCCGATTATAGCACGTGTCGGGTACAATCCATGCCTTTGTAGCCCATGCCCTTGTGGCGAGACGGTTGGCATTTCCGGCGGAGTCTCACCTTCGGTTAAAGCAATTTCTTAATTAAATCGCTTATAATTCTAACGATACGCCCAGTTCATGTTCACGTAGCGGGCGGCACAAGGGGGTTGAATTGAGCTGGGATGGCGAGGATTTCGTGCCGCCAAGCAATCCCCCGGTCGCTTTTGCAGTCCATGCACCATAGAATTCCCGGGAATGTCGATGGCCTTCTGCGCGAAAGGCAAAACCTTGAAACGGCCTGTTCGAAGGGGCGCTGATCCAGTGCCGAAGGCAATGGCAACAGCTGCACACCAAACCACCACGGGCGACGCCTGATGCCGGCCCGCGCGGAGGAGAGCGGCGGCATCGTCCCGATGCTTGTGCTCTTTGTCCGCCGGCATCCGCGCGACAGTGCCTTGACCCTTGTCCTGTTGCTGTTGGCCGGTCTCTTCGAGGGCTTCGGCGTTGTCATGCTGCTGCCGCTTTTGGATTCACTCCTCAACGGATCGGCAACTCCCGACAGCACCGCCGCCCGACTGGCCTTCGGCCTGCTTGACGCGGCTGGGTTGCCACGTCAGGTCACGTACCTGGTACTCTTCGCGCTTATCGGCATCTGTCTGAAGGCGGCGCTCACCGCAACGGCTCTGCGGCAAGCCGGTTATGCCGCCGTCGGCCTGTCCCGAGACCTGCGCATTGAGCTGATCCGCAACCTCGCCCGCGCGCGTTGGGATTTTTTCGTCAACGAGCCGCTCGGCGTGATGACCAACGCGGTCAGCGCGGAAGCCTTCAGAACGGCGCAGTGTTACCTCATCACCTGCCGCTTTCTTGCCACCTCGCTGCAGTGCCTGATCTATCTCGCCATCGCCTTTCTGACGGTCTGGTGGATCGCGCTGGCCGGCGTCGTGCTGGGCGGCCTTATCCTCTGGCTGCTGCGCAATTTCGTCTCGCTGACACGCAAGGCCGGCAGCCGGCAGACGCAATCCATGCGCGACCTGCAAAGCCGCATGACCGACGTCTTCGGCAGCGTCAAGTCGCTCAAGGTCATGGGCCGGGAAACCCATATCATCCCGATCATCGAGGACGTGACCGAACGCCTCAACCAAGCCATGCGCGAACAGGTTTTTAACCGCGCCATGCTGCAGTCGATGCAGGAACCCTTGATCGCCGTGACCCTGGGGCTCTGCCTCTTCGCCACCGTCGCCTTGACGCCGACCACGTCGGACCAATTGCTGTTCCTCGCCTTCATCTTTTACCGCATCGTCGGCCGCGCCACCTGGCTGCAGAAGCTCTACCAGGACATCGTGCGCGACGAGAGCGCCTTCTGGTCGCTGCGGCAACTCATCGAACGTTCCGAAGCGGCCCGTGAGCCAAATTCGACGGGTACACAAGCGCACCTGAAACAGGGCATTCGTTTCGAGCATGTCGGTTTCCTGCGCGGCGACGTGCGCATCCTGGAAGATATATCGCTGACCATTCCGGTCGGCTCCATGGCCACCATCACCGGGCCTTCGGGTGCCGGCAAGACCACCCTCGTCGATCTCTTGAACGGCCTCTACGAGGTCAGCGAAGGCGATATCTGGATTGACGATGTCTCGCTGCGGCATGCCGACATTCAAAGCTGGCGGCGCCAGATCGGCTACGTCGGCCAGGACCTGCTGATGCTGAACGACAGCGTCTTGCGCAACGTCACCCTGGCCGACCCGGCCATCACCCGCGCGGCTGTCGAAAAGGCCCTGCGGGCCGCCGACATCTGGGACTTCGTCAGTGACCTGCCAGAGGGCGTCGACACCATGATGGGCGAGCGCGGTTACCGCTTCTCAGGTGGCCAACGGCAGAGGATTGCCATCGCCCGTGCCCTGGTCGGGGACCCGGAACTGCTGGTTCTCGACGAACCAACAACGGCGCTGGATCCACAAACCGAAGCCGGCATCATTGCCACCCTGGGGGCACTCCGCGGCAAGACCACCATTCTCGCCGTATCGCACCAGAACGCCTTGATCGATGCCGCCGACCGGGTCTACCACCTTTCGGCGGGACGACTTTCGCGGATCGACGAGCACCGCCGAGCCGGTCAGGGTGCGGGTCGTTAGGCCGGATCGGATAGCCGCAACAACACGCAAATGCGTCAGGTCGGGATATCGTCTGTAGTGTCCGCTAGCAAGAAAATGCCAGCCACCAAGAATTGGCGGCTCGCCGGCGAGTTCGGGATCGACTATGCGGCCGGTCACGCGTTCGATCCAGCCGACGAACCGCTGTTGCACTATCCCGTGGCGGCGGAGAAGGCCGCCGACGGCAGCTACTTGATCGTCGACGAGCTCGGTGTCGAAAAAAGCCTGCCGGTGCGCCAGATCTGCCGAACTATACGTCTGGACCCGAGCGGTCAGGTGGTGTTCGATTCCCGCGATCTCGGGATTCACGACGGCTATGGCTGCCTGCTCGACGATGGCGGCATGGCATTGCTGCGGCGGACACGTTGGGACCTGCTGCTGCTCTCGCCCGACGGCCAGCGGCGCGGCCGGATCGACCTTTCTCGCATCAGCAAATTGCAACCGCGCTTCATCAGCGCCACCGGGCGAGGAAGCTTCCTCGTCTGTTTTCTGCGCATCGCCGGCGAATTGGAACTCGCCGAGATCGACGCCGACGGTCGGCTGCTGTGGTATCTACCGCGCCAAGCGCACGGTCTCGGTGTCGTCGGATCCCTGCAACGCCTGGATAGCGGCGCCATCCTGGCCAGCGACGAGTTCCACCACTGCATTGTCGAGATCGCGCCCGACGGCGGTACGCGCGTCGTTTGGGGCGAACACAAACACCCCGCCATGGACTCCCGCCACCTGTCGAGCGCCAAATCCGCCCGGCGGTTAGGCGATGGGCGGCTGTTGATCGCCGACACCCACAATCACCGGGTAACCTTGAGCGATGCCGACGGCACGCCGCGCGACCTGGCGCCGGTCGATCGCCGCTTCCTGGCACCGACCTCGGCCACGGCGTTGGCCGGGGATCGTTTTCTGGTCTGCGACAGCGCCAGCGTCGTCGAGTTCGACGCCGGCGGAGCCGTGCAGAGGCACTTCGGCGGCGCGCCGGCCCAGCAGCAATGGCTGTCGTTCCCGCGCTCGCTCGACGTCAGCAAGGAGGGCCGCCTGCTGGTCGCCGACACGGCGCGCAACCGGGTCGTCGAAGTCGCCAACGGCAAGGCGACTCCCCGCCCCTTCGCCGGTGCCACGCCGCTGTTCTGGCCGCGCTCGGCAAGTTGGTTATCGAACGGCGCCGTGCTCATCGCCGACGGTCGCAACGGCCGACTGCTGGAGGTGTCCGACGACGGCACGCCACGGCGCGAAATGAGCCTGCTCAAGTCCATCGGCCCCCTCGGCGATCCGCACCACGCCGTCGGCCTGGAGAACGGTAATCTGCTGTTCGTCGACTCCGACCTCGACCTGGTGGCCGAGGCGACCTGGTCCGGCGAGGTCGTCTGGGCCCTCGATTCCGGGCCGCCATGCCACCTCAAGGATCCCCACAGCGTCTTTCTCCACGCCAATCGCCTGGTGATATCGGACTCGCAGCGCGATCGTGTCCTACTGACGCGACCGGGTGGCAGTGAAATCCGCGAAATTCGCGAGTTTTCGGACCGCGGCAAGCTCTATCGCTTCTGCGGACCGCGCTATGCGGAAGTGGCTTCCGATGGTACGCTGGTCGTCGTCGATACCGACAACAATCGCATCCTCGGCGGCACCCTCGACGGCGCATTGTTGTGGGAGATCAACGCGGCGGCTGGATCACGCGTGCCGCTGATGCGCTTTCCCCGCTGGGCACGCATGACGGACGCGGCCACGCTTCTCGTCTGCGATCACTTCAACCACCGCGTTCTCACTTTCAAAGCGAAGTAGACGGGCCAAGAGCGGTTGAATTCGCGCGCGGGAAGCCACAGCTTTGCCTGGGAGGCAAATGCAGGATGCGCTGGTCTGAACGGCTCTTCGACCCTTACGCGCCCGCCAGAGGCGCGCCACCGAGTTCGCTTGCCGCCTTTATCCGTTGGATGTTCGGCGGCGCTTGGCCGGTGGTGTGTTTGCTCGCCACCCTGTCGGTGGTGGTCGGCCTTTCCGAAGCGGTTGCCGCTTGGCTGATCGGCTGGGTCATCGATGAAGCCGCCGCCGGTCCGCAAGTCTTCTTCGCCGCCAACGGTCTTGTACTGGCCGCCGTCGCCGGGTTTTTCCTATTGCTCCGTCCCGCCTTGATGCTGCTCTCCAGCGCACTGGTCAGCCGCAGCCTTGGCCCGGGCCTGTTTCATTTGGGTGTCTGGCGGCTGCATCGCCATACACTTGGCCAGAGCCTGCGGTTCTTCGAGGACGACTTCACCGGCCGGCTGGCGCAAAAGCAGATGCAGACCTCCAGCGCGTTGGCTGAAGTTGTCATTGAACTGGTTGGCTCTTTCAGTTTCGCGATCGCCGCGGCCTTGGGAGCGCTTTTCGCCCTGGCCGGCGCGGACTATCGGCTGTCGGCGCTGCTCCTCGTTTGGCTGACCGCCTATGTTGCATTGGTGGTGTATTTTCTGCCGCGCGTGCGGGCTTGCTCACGCCGACGGGCCGAGGCCCGCGCCGGACTTTCGGGAAGACTGGTCGACAGCCTGTCGCACATGGCGACGGTCAAGCTGTTCTCGCAAGCCGGCCAGGAAGAGGACGAAGCGCGCGGCGCCCTGGGACGTTTCCGTGCGGCCGCCCTCGCCTTTGGCCGCACGGTCCAGATGTTCCGCGGCCTGCTCGCCCTTCTGGCCGGCCTTCTTCCGGTGCTCCTGGTTGGCGGCGCCCTTTGGTACTGGAACCGTGGCGAGGCCGGGCCCGGTGTCATCGCCATGTCCGGCTTCCTGGCGATGCGCATCAGCCAGATGAGCGGCTGGATTTCCTTTACCGCCATGAACCTCTTCGCCAATGTCGGCACCGTCGAGGATGGCATGCATACCCTGTCGCCGCCGCATGAGATCGTCGATGCCGCCGACGCCGCAACGCCGCCCGACGCCGTCGGAACAATCGCGTTCGAAGATGTCGTCTTTCAGTACGGCAAGGAACGCGGCGGCGGCCTCAATGGATTTTCGACACTTGTGCGACCCGGCGAGAAAGTCGCCCTGGTCGGCCGCTCGGGGGCCGGCAAGTCGACGGCGCTGTCCCTGCTTTTGCGCCTGCACGACGTTGAAGGTGGACGTATCACACTCGATGGCGGCGATATCCGCCACCTCGCACAGGATCACCTGCGCGGTCAAATCGCCATGGTCACGCAGGAAACCGCGCTGTTCAATCGCTCGGCCCTCGACAACATCCTCTACGGCCGGCCCGAAGCCACGCGCGAGGACGTCATCACCGCGGCGAATGACGCCGCCGCCCACGACTTCATCAAGGAACTGCGCGACCACAAGGGACGCGAGGGCTACGACGCGCATCTAGGCGAGCGCGGCGTGAAGCTCTCGGGCGGCCAACGCCAACGTATCGCGTTGGCCCGCGCCATCCTCAAGGATGCTCCGATCCTGGTGCTCGACGAAGCGACCGCGGCCCTCGATTCCGAAACCGAAGAAGCCGTACAGGCTGCCCTGGAACGGCTCATGCACGGGCGCACGGTGATCGCCATCGCGCACCGGCTTTCGACGATTGCTCATATGGATCGTATCCTGGTGATGGAAGCCGGGGAAGTTGTCGAAGAGGGCACCCACGCCGAGTTGCTTGCCCGTGGCGGCCTCTACGCCAGCTTCTGGTCCCGCCAATCCGCCGGATTCATCGGCGTCGAAGCCGCCGAATGAGCATGCAGCCAAACAAGCATCGGTGTCAGATCAACTTCATATCCGGCACGTCGAAAATGAACTGCGGCGCCAGGTTGGAGTTGTAGGCGCCGACGGCGTAGTGCACCAGAACGTCGCCGACCTCGACCTCCTCGAAAAGACCCTGGAACAGCAGGTCGTTCTCGCGGCAGGTCGCGCCATAGATCACCGTCGAGCGGCGCTGCCCCCGGCGCGGCTTCAGGTTACGAGTGTAGGGGCGCAGGATCTGCGGGCAGTAGTGCGTCAGGGGTACCATCGAGATGGTGGCGTCGCTGGTCAGTAGTTGACGACGGCCGCGTTCGCGGCGGCTGACGATCCGCGACAGCAAAATGACACCGTCGGCGACGAGGTAGCGGCCGGGCTCGAGGATCAGGCGCGGCCCGGCGCGGTCCGGTAGCACCTTGGCAAGTTCGTCGGCGACGATACCGACATAGGTTTCGATGGATTGGGGTTGCCAACGGCTGCGGCTGTGTGGACAAGGGCCATGCGCCGGATAGCCGCCGCCCATATCGATCCATCGGAGGCTCACGGCTGGGTTTTCCACTTCGTTGCGGATAAATCCGGCCATCGCCGCCGCCGCCTCGCGGTAACAGCCGGCGTCGTCGGTATCGCCATAGAGGTGGCAATGCAGGCCAGCCAGGCGCAGTCCGGGCGCTTGGCGCAGACGGGCTGCCGCGGTTGCCGCCTCGCCGCCCGAGACGGCGAAACCAAAGCGGCTTTCAGCGAGGCGGGCGACGGGTACGGCTAGTCTGAGACCGACGTCGAGCGGCGTCTCGCGCTCATGGGTCAAATCCTCCAGGCGCCGCAACTCGTCGAAATCGTTGATATTGATCGTCGCCCCCTCGGCGAGGCCGCGCCGCAGAACCGCGTCGCTTTTCCAGGGGCCGTTGAGGACGATCTCGTCACCACCGTATCCGAGATCGCGGGCCATGGCGTATTCCCGCTCGGAAACGACGTCGGCCCAGGAGCCGAGCTCGCGAAACAGGCCGCAACGCGCGGCGAGGTAGTTGGTCTTGAACGAATAGGCAACGGCGTGCGACCCCCAGGCGGCAGCGAGACAGCCATCGAGGGCCAGATAGCGTTGCCGCAGGATCGCGGCCTCGGCGACATAAATCGGCTCGGCGGCGGCGTCGAGCAATTCCCGCAACTCGCCGCGCAGAACCGCGATGTCGGGATAAAATTCCAGAAGTTCGCTGTGCATGCAGGATCGACCTTTCCGTTCGCGCGTACCGCCACTATCCCTACGGCTCGATCTGGTAGAAGTCACCGCTTTCCAACGCGGTCA
>JAJFGM010000420.1 GCA_021776145.1 Kiloniellaceae bacterium
TCACCCTGATCTCCTCGCCGCCGCTCATGCCGTGGTGCTGTGCAACGATGCGGAACTGAGCGAGTCGGAGGGTGAATGGCGCCTGCATGGAAACCCCACGGATGGCGCCCTGCTGGCGGCAGGCATGAAGGCGAAGCTGGATGTGGGCTTTGAACGGCGGTCCCAGCCGCGCACCGATCTCATCCCTTTCGAATCCGTTCACAAATTCATGGCGACCCTTCATCACGACCACGAAGGCCACGGGTATGTGTACGTCAAGGGCGCCCCGGAGCGCATTCTCGAGATGTGCGAGTACCAGCGCGACGCTGGCCGAGACGTGCCGCTCGACGCCGAATACTGGCTTGAACATATCGAGGAATTTGCATCCTGCGCGCAGCGTGTGCTGGCGATCGCGCGTCGCTCAACCGAACAAGCGCACCTCCATCTGCGTTTCAAGGACGTCGAGGCCGGCCTGACTTTGGTTGCTCTATTTGGCCTGATAGACCCGCCGCGGAAGGAAGCGGTCGAAGCGGTCGCGAGGTGCCGGACCGCGGGCATTCAGGTCAAGATGGTTACGGGAGACCATGCGACGACGGCCGCGGCGATTGCCGCCCATTTCGGCCTCGGCCAAGGCCATCGCGTGTTGACGGGCAAAGACCTGGATGCACTGTCGGAGGACGAATTCGCTGCCGCTGCCAGCGAAGCCGACGTGTTTGCGCGAACCACGCCGGAACACAAACTGCGGTTGGTGCGTGCCCTCCAGGCCGATGGCCAAATCGTCGCGATGACAGGAGACGGCGTCAACGACGCGCCGGCTCTCAGGCGCGCCGATATCGGGATCGCCATGGGCCGCAAGGGCACGGAGGCAGCCAAGGAAGCCGCGGAGATGGTGCTCGCGGACGATAATTTTGCATCCATCGTGCAAGCCGTGGAAGAGGGTCGTACCGTCTACGACAATCTTCGCAAGAGCATTCTGGTGCTTCTGCCGACGAGCGGTGGCGAGGCTCTGACCCTTCTTGCCGCCATCCTGTTTGCCCAAGCGCTGCCGATCACGCCGGTGCAAATCTTATGGGTGAACATGATCACGGCCGTCACGTTGGGTTTGGCCCTCGCCTTCGAACCCGCGGAAGCCGGTGTCATGCAACGCCCGCCGCGTGCGCCGGACGCGCCGATCCTCTCGGCGTTCCTCACATGGCGGATTGTATTCGTGTCGATTCTGCTCCTGGTCGGAACCTTCGGGCTCTTTGCATGGGAACAGGCCTCTGGCGCGAGTCTCGATGCGGCCCGCACCGTGGCAGTTAACGCGTTGGTCGCGGGCGAGATCGTCTATTTGTTCAACTGCCGCCGAATTACCGAAAAATCGTGGACCCGCGAAGGGTTCTTTGGAAGTCGCCCAGTCCTGATTGCTGTCGCCATTGTCATCGGATTTCAGGTGCTCTTCACCTATCTGCCAGTCCTGCAAATCCTCTTCCACACCACGTCAATTGGTCCCGGAGCTTGGTTTCGGATCATGCTTTTTGCGTTATGCCTCTTCCTGGTTGTAGAGCTGGAGAAGGCCGCCGCCCGGCACTACCGATCATTCGCATCAAAAAGAGCGGCGTTGCCAGGGAGTGGACAAGACTGATGCGGCCAGCGGGTGTGAAACAAACCTTCGAGGAAGCTGTCCCGCCGCCCTAAAAGGCACCGTCCGAGGCGGGCATGCAAAGCTGCCTCTTGGTCACGCGTCAAGGCAGCGGTGGCCTCAACGGAAATGCGGGCCGCCGACCCAACCGACCAGCGAACAGCGCGTGCCGCGGGTCACTTCCTGCACGCGGTGCAGGATGTAAGAGGGGAACAAGGTGACGCTGCCCAGGCCGCGCGGAATGGCCTGCGGCGTGCGCGCGTTCAGCACCTCGACCGCGCCGCCGTCGTAGTCCGCCGGGTCGGTCAACTGCACGATGAAGCTCAACTTGCGGATGGAAAACCCACCGGCGCCGAGATCGAGGTGCCAATCGTAAAAGTGGCCGCTGTCGTATTCGGCAAGCTGCAGGGGTTCGGTGAAGCCGGCCAGCTCCATGCGGTAACAGTTGCCGTTGACCTGCTGCACCACGGGCTGAACGTGGGCAAAGATCCAGTTGGTCTCGGGCCCCGGCCGCAGCCAGCAAACCCGGCCCTTGCGATAGACGCTGCGACCGTCGTCGGCGGCGATCCCCGCGTCCTTGACATCCTGCCGCAAGGCCAGGACGCGGGCGCATTCCTCGGGCGAAAAGACGGCTTCGGCGCTGGCCAGCGGGGTCCAGTTGTCAAGCCGCGGCAGGTTGGGCTGTCCGCGATTGAGCTGTCCACGATTGGGCTGGCCCGGGTTGGATTGGCCGGGTTTGGGCGGCATGGGATTGGTTGGCTGCATTTCGTGTCTCTTGTTAACTGTGCCGAAGTTTAGGCCGCTACCGGGGCCCCAGCCACCGCCCGACCGCCGACGATTTTACAGCCGCGACTCGATCGCGTCCCAGATGCGTGCTTCCAGGCAGACATCGTCGAAACGGTTGATCTCCTGCAGCCCGGTCGGCGAAGTCACGTTGATCTCGGTCATGTACCCGCCGATGACGTCGATGCCGACAAAAATCAGTCCCCGGTCGCGCAGGGTAGGACCGATGGCGGCGCAGATCTCCAGATCGCGCGCGTCGAGCTGCGACTTCTCGGGCCGGCCGCCGACATGCATGTTAGAGCGCGCCTCGCCTTCCGGCGGCACGCGATTGATGGCGCCCACCGCCTCGCCGTCGATCAGGATGATGCGTTTGTCGCCGACGCGGATTTCCGGCAGGTAGCGCTGGGTTATGATCGGCTCGCGGTAGAGTTCGGTGAATAGTTCGAGCAGGGCGTTGAGGTTCTCGTCGTCGGGCCGGACGTGAAAGACCCCGGCGCCACCGTTGCCAAACAGCGGCTTCAGAATGATATCGCGGTGTTTGGCGCGAAAGGCGTGGATTTCGGCGCGGTCGCTGCTGATCAAGGTCGGGGGCATGAGATCGGGAAAGTGGGTGACGAACAGCTTTTCCGGGGCATTGCGGACCTCCACCGGATCGTTGACCACCAGGGTCTTGGGGTGGATGTGTTCGAGCAGGTGCGTGGCGGTGATATAGGACATGTCGAATGGCGGATCCTGGCGCATCAGGACGACGTCGACATCGGCAAGTTCGATCACGGCCTCCTCGCCGAGGCTGGCATGGTCGCCGCTGACGCGGCGCACCTGCAGCGGACGTGCCCGGGCGATTACCCGGCCATCGCGCAGCGACAGTTTCGACGGCAGGTAGTGATAAAGCCTGTGGCCGCGCTTTTGCGCTTCCAGGGCGAGCACGAAGCTGCTGTCGCCGCTTATGTCGATGCTGTCTATGGCATCCATCTGCACCGCAACGGCGAGGCTCATGGTCGATTCTCCAGCAATGTGATCCCTTGCGGGGCGCGTCCGGCGCGCAAGTCAATTCGTGTGTTTCAGTTAAGGTGCCTGCGCAGCCGCTGTAGCCTGCCGGCCGCTTCGTGTCGCGCGGCCGAGTCCTTGCTCAGTTCGAGAAACCGGCTGAGCGCAAGATCGGCGGCGCGCAGGTTCTCCAGTTGGGTATGCAGTATGCCCGCCTCGCGCCAAGCCACCGCGTGCAGAGGTGCAATTATAAGCATGGATTCAACGACATCCAAAGCCTCCTTGCTGCGCTTATCGGCAAGGAGGCGGGTCTTGATGTTGTTCTGCAGACGCAGGAGAACCTCGCGATTGCTGACCGGCCGGGTGAAATCGGGCGACAACTCGGCCGCGCCGCCGATCAGGGCGCGCAGCAGCTGGCGCAGGTCGCCCGGGCCGAGAGTGCGACCGCCATTGAAGGGATCTATGACGGCGCGCTCGCCGGCGTGGTGCAGCCGCAGCAGGAAGTGGCCCGGGAAGTTCAGCCCCTGCATATCCCAACCCTGGGCCCGCGCGGTGTGCAGATAGAGAATGCCGAGCGCCACCGGCAGGCCCTTGCGGCGGTCGATGACCCGCATGAGATTGGCATTCTGCAGGCTGTCGTAGGTCAGACTGTCGCCGCTGTAGCCGTAGCGCTCGAAGAAAACCCTATTGAGGGCGCCGATGCGATCCGCAAGCGGATCGTCGGTATCGGCGTGGCGGGCCAGATCGGCGGTATCGCGCACCAAAAGCGTCAGATGATGGCGGTAGCGCTCCAGCGGCACGCGCGGTCGCCGCAGCGCCGACAGCAGAAGCGCCGCGGCGGCGATATCGATGTCTTCGCCGCCGCTGGCGCTGAGGCTGCGCAACTCGGCTTCCGCCTCTTCGCGGCTCTGGATGGGCATGGCTTCTTCCACGACCGCCTAACTATGGCCTGCGGGCCGGCCGTCTCCGGTCGGAGGCACGGCCTACCCGCTCATTCGGGGCCTGTTCACTGTTTCGGTTCACTGTTTCGGTCTCGGTTCAGTTTTTCCGGGCCGGGTCGTCTTTCAAGCGCACATAGCTGACCACGCGACGCACATAGTCGATGTCCTTGGCGTGGCCGACGACACGGTTGAGTTCCTCTTGGTTCTGGGCGATGCCCATCAGAAAAATCGATTGGTTGACCGTTTCGACCGAATAGTTGATCGAG
>JAJFGM010000043.1 GCA_021776145.1 Kiloniellaceae bacterium
TTCCTTGCTCTGGAAATGGAAGTTGATGGTGCCGTGCGACAGGCCGGCGCGGCGCGTGACGCTGGTCAGTGTCGTCTCGGCCATGCCGCGTTCGGCGATGGAGGCGATGGTCGCCTGGATCAACTGCTGGCGCCGCTCGGCCCTCGGGGCTCGGCGCGTTTTGCGCGGGCGCGTCGCGGTATCGGTGGTCATCGGTGGTCTCGTCAAAAAAAGGGGGGAGGCGTCAATTTCGCAGGTGTTTCCTTTTTACCAGATACATTATTATCTGACCAGTCAGTCAATTAATGAACCAATACCGTTCGATCATGTGGCTGTTTCGCGTCTCACCGGGCACGAAAGCGCCTGGACATTCTTTAGTCCGGGCTGTGGACCTTGCCTTCGTAGCCGGGATAGCGGCTGAAGCGGCGCAACAGCAGGGCGGCGTAGCTGTCGAGGGCGGGATTTTCCGGGTGGGTCGGCTTGCCGAAGGGGGCGCAGCTCGCCACCAACTTGGGTTCGAGGAAAAAACCGATGGAGTGGCGCTCGCTGGCCCGCTCGAGCACACGATGCGGCGTCGCCGGCACGCGTTCGCCGGTCATTGTCGCGACCATGTCGCCGATGTGCACCGACACCGAATTCTCGACGTGCGGCACCTGGTACCAGGTGCCATCCGGCCCGCGTCCCTGCAGGCCGGGCTCGCCTTGCCACAGCAGCGACAGGCAGGCGCCGTCGGTGTGCTCGCCGATTGCCATGGGCGGCTCCGCCGCATGGCCGTCGACCAGACGCGGTTCGTCGACAAAAGCGATGCCCTCGGGCCGGGTCGGATAGTGCAGCAGGCGCAGGGTCGAGTTGCCGTCGGCGAAGCGGCGGTCGATCTCGTCGGCCGGTACGGCGATGAAGTCGGCGAGGCTGGTGAACAGCGCGAGGCTGAAGTTCTCGAGGATGGAAAAATAATCCTGGATCGCGGATTTCCAGCCCTCGACCGGCTGCCGCGCCGGCCAGGCGTTGGGTTCGGCGAACATCTCGGCGTCGCGCAGCGGCGGATAGGCAACCCGGCGCTCGGGCCCGACGTCGTAATATTCCGCAAAAGAGAAGCGCCGCTCGGGCTGGGCGCTGAAGTAGCCGCGATAGCGCTGCGAGCTCTCCGGCGCCGATCGTTGCGTGGCGACCGCCAGCTTCTCGGCCTCCTCGAGGTCGAAGAACTTCAACGCCGTGCGGGCCAGCCGGTCGAGATCATTGCCGCCAGGGATGCCGGTGGCGACGAAGACGCTGCTGCGCGTGATGCTGTCGCGGAGGATTTGCAGGGTTTCATCGCGAGCCCCGGCATTACCGGAGAACAGCCCCGCGACCTCGATGACCGGCGCGTCGGGAAAGCTCGAAACCATTGGGTCCTCACAATCGAAGCCTTACGACTCTCGAAATCTACGAACTGACGCGGGGGTCGTCCACGACTATCGACACGACTATCGAACCGTGAACGGTGATCCCTCCGAAAGCCACTGAGGTCCTGCAGTCTTGCGGCAATTAGCGACTTCTTGCCCGTTATGCTATAGTGGTACCATGAAAAGAACGGGTTTCGATATGCATGAGGCCTTGTTTCGCCGCGTGGCGCTGGCCTTGCTGCTCGCCTTACCTGCCTTGCCGGCAACGGCCGACGAGGCTGGCACGGCGCCACACTCATTAGTCGGCGGTCTGCGCGAGTTCGGGGTGACCGCCAATAACACGGTGCATTTCCCCGAAGTCGTCTTTTTCAAGACTGCGTTGGGACCGCCGCCCAGCGCCTTCAAACGCCGCATCACCGAGAAGAAGGGCCTCTCAGCGGAACCGGCCAAGCCGATTACGATTCTCGGACGGCTCTATCGGCCCGATGGCGAGGGACCTTTCCCGGCGGTGGTGCTGCTGCATGGGTCTGGGGGCATTTCCGCCTGGAACGAGAGGTGGGCGCAACGCCTGCGCGATTGGGGCTACGTCGTGCTTGATGTCGACTCCATGACGCCGCGCGGCATTTACCGCCACAACACCCTGGGCTTCAATAATCCAGGAACCCAACCCGGCCGCTTTTTAACTCCCTTCATGCGCGCTGGCGATGCCCAGGGCGCCGCTTCCTATCTCTCGACCCTGCCTTTTGTCGATCCCGAGCGGATTGCGGCGCTTGGCGGATCGCAGGGCGGGTCGACGGTCATGTCTGCCCTGGCAATCCCCGGCAACCCGAATAGTCCCGATTCTATTCGGGCGGGGATCGCGCTCTATCCCGGCTGCTATGAATACAACGGCTTCAATCGGCCCTTGCTTGTCCTCGCGGGCTCGGCAGACGAGTTCGTTTCGGCGGCGCGCTGCGAAATGCGGCTGGCGGCTCTTACCACTGGCCTGGCGCCGACGCTCAAGGTGTACGTCGGCGCCCATCACGGCTTCGAGTTCGAGGCACCGGACCGCACCCATTGGGGCCTGCGTCTACAATACGACGCCCTCGCCGCCGCGGATGCCTTCGCACGCATCAAGGCCTTCCTCGCCGAGCATCTGAACTAGGGCCTAGCGCTGACACGCGCAGGGTTGCTGGCGTCTTTCTTGGTTCAGCTCGCCGTTTCCGCAGCGATCGGACGGGCTTCCCACGCGAGATCAATTGGCAAATTATGGGCTTGAGGATCGACGGTGCCCATCGGGGCGGAAGAGCCCGCCGAGAGAGGGGGGCTACGAATATCAGGCCATGAAGAGCTTGCCACCAGCCATGACGCGGCCATTGAGCCGTCGGCCGTGAATTTCGATGCAGCGACCCGCATCGTGAGCATCGATTGGGCGGCCGGATCACCCGGCCGCCGTGCCCTTCCAGATCCCCGAGCATGCCCGGGCGCAGGCGGTGGCGGCAATCGAACGGGTCGGTTCGGCGATCGAGATTGTCAGGTCGCATGACGGCACGCGGACCCGGCCCGATCTGCGGGACTTGCGCCGTGCTTGTGTTTCCGCTCTTGAAGACATGGCCGCGCGGGGTCAGCGGTGAAACAAAGTGTGGGAGCGCTGTCGGCATGTCGGTCAAGGTGGTCTGGATATCGCTGATTCGTAAATCAGCTCAAAAAAAGGCGGGTCGGCCCTAAACTTCTATTTGTTGGAATCGCCTGTCAGCATAATTTGACTGCGGACGCCGGACGAATTTTCACCGACACTGCGAGGGTTGGGTGCCTGGCGAGAGGAAGGTGGAAGTCATGAACCTTGAAACATTCAAGACGTCGCTGGACAGCGATCGGCCGCGCGAAGGCATGAGCCGCGCGCTGCAGGCGCTGTGGTATCAGGCCAAGGGCGACTGGGAAGAAGCACATCGGCAGGCCCAGGCCGAGGACGACGAAGATGGCGCCTGGGTGCATGCCCATCTGCACCGCGTCGAGGGCGATATCCGCAACGCTGGCTATTGGTATCGCCGTGCCGGCCGCCCGGAGTCATCGGCGCCCCTGGCGGACGAATGGGAGGCCATCGCCAGGGCGCTGTTGTCATCCCGCTCGGAAGATGGCGACTGACGAATCGCCCGGGGCGCTCGTCGGTGAAAATGACGAAAAGGATTTTGGTTAACCCCTGCATCGAATTGCTGCGTGAAAGGAGAGAGGGCGGACGCGATTGGCGCGTGCCGCGAAGGGAGATGCAGCATGAAAAACGAGACCTACAGCGGCCTTCTTTGGAGCAGCCGGGCCGGCGTTATGACACAGGCGCTGAATGCGTCGGCGACACGCGATCACGGGCAGGGGACCGTGTCGGCCGCCTTTCGCCCCCGCAAGACGAAATCCGCCAACGCGAGACCGCGTCTCCCCGGATCCTTCGCCGCCGCCGCCCTGCTGCTTGCCGGCTGCGCCTTCGGGGCCGCGCTGGTTGTTACCCTCGCGGCCTGAACCCGCGCCGCGGGCGGTTGTTTAGCGCTCCTGTGGGTAGGGTACCACGGCGGTCGCCTCGATCTCGACCTTGGCGCCGTCCTCGACCAGGCCGGCGACCTGGACCAGCGACATGGCCGGGAAGAAGCCGCCCATGATGCGGCGATAGGCGCCGCCGAGGTCTTTCAGACTATCGAGATACTCGCGCTTGTCGGTGACGAACCAGGTCATGCGCACGACGTGCGCCGGCTGGCCGCCGCCCAGCGCCACGACCGTCATGACGTTTTCCAGTGCCTGCGCGGCCTGCGCGGCGAAGTCGTCGCTCTCGAAAATCTGTTCGGCGTTCCAGCCGACCTGGCCGGCGACATAGATCTGCCGGCCTTCGGCGACAACGCCGTTCGAATAGCCGCTGGCGGCTTTCCAGTTCTTCGGGTTGAGGTATCGGTGCATGGCGGGGTTCCGTCCGGGCAAAGGGTTGTCGGGTTGTATTGAAGCGGGGTCCGGTCAGGGTCGTTGTTTCAGTCTGAAGCGTTGGATCTTGCCGGTTTGGGTCTTCGGCAAGGCCGCCGTGAAGACCACGGCGCGCGGATACTTGAAGGGCGCGATGGTCGCCTTGACGTGGTCCTGCAGGCGCTTGATCGTGGCGGCGTCGGCGGCGACGCCCTGCTTGAGGACGACGTGCGCCTCGACGATTTCGCCGCGTTCGGGATCGGGGCGGCCGACGACGGCGCACTCGGTCACGTCGGCATGGCTCAGCAACGCGTTTTCGACTTCCGGGCCGGCGATGTTGTAACCCGACGAGACGATCATGTCGTCGGTGCGGGCGGCAAAGTGGAAATAGCCGTCTTCGTCCATGAAAAAGGCGTCGCCGGTCAGGTTCCAGCCATCGCGCACATAGGCCGTCTGGCGCGCGTCGTCGAGGTAGCGGCAGCCCGTCGGTCCGCGCACGGCCAGCTTGCCGACCTCGCCCGCCGGCAGGGGCCGCATATCGGCGTCGACGATGCGGGCTTCGTAGCCGGGCATGGGTTTGCCGGTGGTGCCGGGCCGTGTCGCCCCGGGCCGGTTGCTGATGAAGATGTGTAGCATTTCGGTGGCGCCGATGCCGTCGAGGATCGGCACCGAGGTGGCCGCGGTCCAGGCCTCGTAGACGGCGAGCGGCAGGGCCTCGCCGGCGGAGACGGCGCAGCGCAGGCTGCTCAAGTTGCCACCGTCCTTGACCTGTAGGTCAAGCAGGGCGCGGTAGGCGGTCGGTGCCGTGAAGCAGACCGTCGCCGCGAACTTTTCGATGGCCTTGAGCAGGCTGGGCGGGCGGGCGTCCTCGACCAGGACCGCCGTGGCGCCGAAGCGCAGGGGAAAGATGGCCAGTCCGCCAAGGCCGAAGGTGAAGGCGAGCGGCGGCGAGCCGATGAAACGGTCGTCCGGCGTCGGCGCCAAGGCCACCTTCGCATAACCGTCGGCGATGGCCAGAAGATCGCGGTGAAAGTGCATCGTCGCCTTGGGTTTGCCGGTGGTGCCGGAGGTGAAGCCGAGCAGGGCGATATCGTCCTGCGCCGTGGCGACGGCCGCGAAAAGCGGCGGTTTGCTGCTGGCCAGCACCTCCAGCTCGCCGCGGCCTTCACAGGCGGCGTCGAAATAGAGGGTCTTTTTCAGGTGCCGGTTGGCGGCGGCGCAGAGCTCCATCTCTTCTTTTAAGCGCCAGTCACAGAGCGCGAATTGGATCTCGGCCTTGTCGACGATCTGGCCGAGTTCGCCGGCGCGCAGCATCGGCATGGTATTGACGGCGACGCCGCCGGCCTTGGTGACGGCCAGCCAGCAGGAAACCAGGCGCGGATTGTTGGCCGAGCGGATCAGCACGCGGTTGCCGGGAACCAGGCCAAGGTCCTGCACCAACACCTGGGCGATGCGGTTGCTCTCCTCGGCGAGCTCTTGATAGGTCAAGGCCTCGAAGTCGCCCCGCAGCGCGATGCGCGCGCCATGGCCCTTGTCGACCAGGGCGTCGCAGAGCTCGACGCCGGCGTTCAAGCGCGCCGGATAGCGGAATTCAGGACGCTCCAGCAATAGCGCCGGCCAAGCTTCCGACGGCGGCAGGCGGTCGCGGCAGAAGCTGTCCAGATGGGCACTCGGCAACAGGAAATCGCTGTCCGTCGGCATCTCTGCTTGCTTGAGCATTCTGGTCTCCTTGGTTCCCTGACGTCTGGTCACCCTGGTTTCGGCCTCCCTCGCGAGCCCTTCTTCGGAGTCTTCTTTTTTGTGCCTTTCCCCGGCGCCGCGCCCAGGCCGGCCAGTGCCTGGCGGGCGATCACCACTTTTTGCACTTCCGAAGCGCCCTCGTAGATGCGCAACGCGCGGATTTCGCGATAGAGCCGTTCGACGATGTGGCCGCTGCGCACGCCGTCGCCGCCGTGAATCTGCACGGCCTTGTCGATTACGCTTTGCGCGCGCTCGGTGGCGAAAAGCTTGGCCATGGCAGCCTCGCGGGTGACGCGTTCGGCGCCGGAATCCTTAGCCCAAGCGGCGCGGTAGACGAGCAGCGCCGCGGCGTCGACGTCGAGCGCCATCTCCGCCAGCATGCCCTGGACGAGTTGCAGGTCGGCCAGCGGCGCGCCGAAAAGTTCGCGTTCGGCGGCGCGCGTCAGGCTCTCCGCCAGGGCCCGGCGGGCGAAGCCGAGAGCGGCGGCCCCGACGGTCGAGCGGAAGACGTCGAGCGTCGCCATGGCGATCTTGAAACCCTCGCCCGGTTTGCCGATGCGCGCCGTTGCCGGCACCGTGCAATCGGTAAAACGGAGGGTCGCCAGGGGATGCGGCGCGATCACTTGCTGCCGTGCGACGATCTCCAAACCGGGTGTCTCGGCGGGGACGATGAAGGCCGAGAGACCGCGCGCGCCCGGCGCCTCGCCGCTGCGCGCGAAGACGATATAGATGTCAGCGATGCCACCGTTGGAAATCCACGTCTTCTCGCCATTCAGCAGATAGTCGCTGTCGTTCAGCCACGCCGTGGTTTCGATGTTGGCGACGTCGGAACCGGAGCGCGGCTCGCTGAGCGCGAACGCGGTGATGGCGGTGCCGGCACGGCTGCGGTTCAGCCATTCCAAGCGCTGTTCGGGCTGGCCGAAAAGGGTGATCGGCCCGGCTCCCAGGCCCTGCATGGCAAAGGCGAAGTCGGCGAGGCCATCGTGCCGCGCCAGGATCTCGCGGATCAGGCAAAGCGCGCGTACGTCGAGCTTGGCATCGGGATCGTCCGGTGCCGGCGCCGAGTGGCGCAGCCAGCCGTCCTTGCCGAGTTTGGCGACAAGATCGCGGCAGGCGGCGTCGACGCTCTCTTGGTTCGGGGTGGCTTGGTTCGGGGTGGCTTGGTTCAGGGTGGCTTGGTTCGGGGTGGCTTGGTCCAGGGTGGCCTGGCCAAGGGCGGAAGGATCGCCCTTGCCGAGGTTCTGTTCCGCCCAGCGCTCCAGCTCGACGGCGAGCTCGCGATGGCGCGGCTCGAAGAAGGGCCAGTCGAGAAAGCTGTCGTCGGTATTCATTCAGTTGCCCTCGAAAACCGGTTTCCGCTTGGCGATGAAGGCCTCGTAGGCACGTTTGAAGTCGCGGGTCTGCATGCAGATCGCCTGCGCCTGGGCCTCGGACTCGATGGCCTGGTCGAGGCTCATCGACCATTCCTGATTGAGCATGGTCTTGGTCATCATATGGCCGAAATTCGGGCCTTCGGCGAGGCGCCGGGCCATGCCCAGGGCCTCGCTTTCCAAATCGCCGCTTTCGACCAGGCGGTTGAAGAATCCCCAGGCCGCGCCTTCCTCGGCGCTCATGCTGCGGCCGGTGAACAGCAACTCGGCGGCGCGGCCCTGGCCGATCATGCGCGGCAGCATGGCGCAAGCGCCCATGTCGCAGGCGGCGAGGCCGACGCGGGTAAAGAGAAAGGCGGTCTTGGCCCGCGGCGTGCCGAGGCGGAGGTCGGCGAAGAGCGCCAGCATGGCGCCGGCCCCGACGCAGACGCCATCGACGGCGGCGATCACCGGCTGTGGACAGGCGCGCATGGCCTTGACCAGGTCGCCGGTCATACGGGTGAAGTCCAGCAACCCCTTCATGTCGCGTTCGAGCAACGGGCCGATGATGTCGTGCACATCGCCGCCGGAGCAGAAGTTGCCGCCGTTGGAGCCGAAGACCACGGCCTTGATGTCGTCGCGGGCGACGAGATCGCGGAAAAAGTCACGCAGCTCGGCATAGGACTCGAAAC
>JAJFGM010000421.1 GCA_021776145.1 Kiloniellaceae bacterium
TAGTTCGAGAATGGCGGGTTCCACAGCTCGGGATTGCCGAGAATGATGGCCAGGGGCTGGCTCACCTTCCACATCATGACGTCGAGCTGATTGGCAGACTGGGCCGAGCGGTACTCGTCCGGTGTGACCTCCTTGGCGGTGGTTTCGACACCGACGTTGGTCCAGTGTTGCGCGATAAGCTCGACAACTTCGGCAGGAATGCCCTGGGTGGCGAATTGCAGGTTGATCACCAGCTTTTTGCCATTGGGCAGGTCCCGGGAACCGTCGCCGTCCTTGTCCACCACGCCGATCTCGTCGAGCAGTTCCTTGGCCAGATCGGGATCGTGTTGACGGAAGTATCCCTTCATCTCGTCGGAGATGAAGCCCGGTTCGGGGCTGAAGCCGACATACTGTTTGGGCTCGCCCAGACCCAGATAGGCCACTTCGTTGATCTCGTCGCGATTCATGGCAACCGACATGGCCTGGCGAAACTTCAGATCGCCAAAAACCGCGCGCTTGTCCAAATCGGGGTGAGTCACATTGATACCGATAATCGGATAAGCAATGTCAGGCCGCAAATCGACCGTGTAGTCACCTTTTTCCGCATTGTCGAGCAGCACCGGCGCCATCGCCAAGGCCATGGACTGGGCCTTGTAGTCGATCTCGCCGTTGATCATTTTCAGAATCCTGACCTCGTTGTCATTGGCCATGGTTTCGTCTTGCTCGTCGATATAGGGCAACTGATTGCCCGCCGTATCGACCATGTGGAAATAGGGATTGGCGACGTAGTGCCGGCCCTCTGTCGACTCAGCCACCGTGACGTAGGACTCCAGCGACGGCGCGACCGCGGCCGGAAGTTTGCTGAGCTTCTCCGGCACGCGCAGCAGCGGCGTCGGCGTATCGGTCCAGTCCGACTGGCCGTAATAGAGGTTCACCACTTCGTAGCCGTTCTCGAAGCCGGCCGCCTGGGCCATCTTGTCGGCGTCGGCATTGACCGCCGGATGAAACTGACCGAGGAACTTCTTCGATTGAAAGCCCTGGCCGTAATGGGTGGCGAAGTGCGCGAGCAGGCCGGGTTTCGGCGCCGGCAGATTGAAACGAACCGTTTGATCATCGATTACGTCGACGGTCATCGGCTCATTGCCCACCAACACGTAGTCCTTCGGCTTGGCGATGATGTTGGTATCGAGGTTCAGGTTTTCGTACCAGAACTCGACGTCAGCGGCCGTGAAGGGATCGCCGTTGGACCATTTATGGCCCTTGCGCAGGAAGAAGGTCAGCTGGGTGTAGTCGTCGTTCCACTCCCAGCCCTTGGCGACGTTCGGCACGATCGTCGTCAGGTCATCGGCATAGCGCACAAGATTGACATGCCGTGTCGACAGCAGATCCGACGTTCCGGCTTCCAGCGCGTTGGAAATCATATCAAAGGTGCCGCCGTAGCTCCCGATTTCTTCATAGGGCGCGACAACCAGAGGCTCCGACGGAAGACGCTCTGACAAAGCCGGCAAGTCGGGGTTGCCCATGATCATGCCGTTCAACTTGGCGATCGCGGGGTTTTCCGAAAAGCTCATCTTGCAGTTGGCGGCCGATTCGAACTCGGCCAGATCATACTGTTGCGGAAAGGCGCCTGGGCTGATGCCCATGCCGTCCGCGACGGTGACCGCCGGACAGGCCGCGGCGAATGCCGCCCCGCCCGACAGGACCAGTCCCGCCAATGACGCCGCCCCGAGGGCAGCTGCTGTTCTTTTCTTCAAATGCATCTTGTTGGTCTCCCTGTAAGGTTATTTTCTCCTGCCTCTGGGAGGCAGGTTAATTTTTACTTTGCTTCTTCGCCTCCCCTCGATCGAGGGCAAGGACAATCTTCACTCAAGCGTTACTTAGCCTGGGCTAGCGGGCCGACATCTCCAGGCATCATCCTTCGCGGCTACTCTAGGCCCTAGACACCAATTGTCGGAAGATACTATCCGAATTAAAGGGCGTTTGTCTCCTGTGTCTCCAATAACCCTAGAATTGGGGAGGAGTCTAGCTAATCAGTAATCCGACGACTCAGCCCTGCTGGCCTGTATCGGGGAGCAAGGAAGACGGGATCGGCCAAGCGTTCGGCCAAGAGCGGCCACGAAACATTTGAATATCAGTGCAGGCGGGCCGGAGCCTGTGGAGGAGGGGTGGCGGACGTATTAACCAAAGGGGGGCAGAGCGTCGCACCATTTATCGAGGTGCTAGCCACCTCGAAGGTGGCCTCAATTCGAGCGAAAACGGCGGCCCCACGAGGGGCCGCCGCTAACTTGAGTGTTTGAATGTGGAGCGGCGCTGGAGCGCGCTCAAGCCGGTCAGTGAAAGATATGAACGGACTTGTTGATGTCGCTGCGGGCAAGACCAATATCGGCCAGCATGCGGTCATCTAACCGGTTAACCCATTTGGCCGCGGCTTTGCTGCGTTGCCAATGGCGGATCGTCTGGAAGATGTTTTTCATGGCTTTGGCTTTCTTGTATTGAGCAGGCTCGAATTATGCGTGGCCGTTGCTCTAAAAGTCGTTAAGGCGTGGCCTTGGAGACGCGGTTTGCGGTGATTTATTGCACTGCAGCAGATATAGACATTCCCTCAGTCCGAACGATTGCCAATGCTGCAAATCAGGCATGCGAAGGGGTCATGACTCGGTAAGCCAACCGCATGAAAGAGGGCCTATTTAGCGGCGCCCCAGGGTGCGGCGGCTATCCAGCGAATTTGGCCAAACGGCCCAATCGTCAGGGATCACGGCTGCGTCTTTAGCCGCAAATAAAGCGTCGCGCCGGCAAAATCGCCGGCGGCGATGCTATAGCCCTTCGCTTCGGCATAAGCGATGAAGGGTGCGTCCCGGCTTTCTTTCCAGACATGCGAGCCGAAGGTCGCGTCGCGACCGTTGAAGCCGACAAAAATCGCGTCGGGCGGGTCAGAATCGAGCAGCGTGGCCAACGTGCTGGGCGTGGCACCGTTCAACTCGCGCACGCGGGTGCCGCTAAGCAGACCTTCGTTCTCGAAAAAGAAGGGTCCCGTAGCAAGTTCGCGATAGATGGGGTGCCCGCTGCCGAGCACCCAGAGCGGTGAAAGCGTCGCGATCTTTCCTTCCAGTCCGGCCTCGGCTAGGGCCGCCTTGGTTTCCGTGCCAACACCCTGCACCCGCTGCACGGCCCAGCTTTGAGGCTTGCCAAGCTTGGGCATTTGGGCTGCCAGGATGAGTCCGAAGGGAAGGATCGAAATGGCGGTAACGGCCGCCAGTGCCGCGCGCCTGAACGGCCGCAGCGGTTCGGGCAGGGTGGCGTAAAATGCCGCCACGGTGAGCAACAGCAGAATGAGAATGGGCAGCAGATATGGCGTATGGCCCGGCAGCGGTATAGCGCAGAACGGCACGCTGATTAGGAACAGCAGGGGTATTGCCAAGGCCCGGTGCCCATGCAGCCGCGCAAGAAGATCGGCCAAGCGGCCTCTTTGTAGCGTCACGCCCAAGCAGACCGCACAGAAGATCAGGGCACCCAAGGCCGTTCCGGCTCCGAGGTGCTTGAGAAAGAACCGCACCTGGCCGTCGAAGGTGAGCAAATGGGCATAACCGTTCCGCGCGTACCAATCGAGAGGCACAATGCGGTGGTAGGTAACAAGACCGTAGAAAAATCGGTCCCAATCGCTTACCGCATGGAAGATCAGGGGCAGGCCACCGAGAAGGCCGCCGAGGGTCAGCGGTAGGACAACTTGGCGATAGTGCGCGGACCAGCCGCGACCGGCGGTGGAAAAGAGAACGTAAAAAAAGAGTACGGCTGGAACAAAAGCGTAGAGAGCCTTGCTACCCACTGCCAACGCCAACGACAGGCCGCAGAGGAAATAGAGCAGCCTCAGTCCTAGCGGCCGCGGTATCGGCGGCGCCGGGTGTTCGCGTTCGCCAGCGCGAATGTCAGCGCGGATTCCGGCGGGAGCCGCGGCCAGGAAGAAAAAGTACAAACCCGCCAGGGCAAAAAAGCAGGGCATGATGTCGTTTCGCGCGGTGGAAAAGGGCACCTTGCCAATCGCCGAGGTGGCGAACAGGAGCGCGATGGCCAGGCCGGCAAACCTGTCCTTGGTCAATAAACACGTGATGCCGTAGATAAGAAGCAGCGAGCCGACCGATAAGACCCAAGTTAAGAGACGCGCGGCGAGAAAATACTGCGACGGGTCGAAGAAGCCGAACAAAAAGGCAAGAATATGCGGATAGATCGGTGGCTGCAGGTAGACAAAGTCGCTGTAGAGACGATGCACCAAATTGAGAGCCGCTGCGGCGACGTATTGCTCCTCGTCGACGTTTATCGCGCCGCTCATGGCCCGAACGAAAAGTACGACGCTCAGCAATGACAGCGTCGCCCAGACGGCAAGACTGGAACCCAGCCGTCGCACAGCCAATCTGCTGGAAACATCAACTTCGGAGGTCATTGCCGTGGCGCTCCGCCTAGATGAGTTCTGGACCGGCCACTCAGCCGACAAATGTCATATTAGAATCAAATGCTTA
>JAJFGM010000422.1 GCA_021776145.1 Kiloniellaceae bacterium
GAGCGCAACGAGTACCGCGCCGCCGTGCAATTCCTCTGTTCCGACGCCTCGACCTACATGACCGGCCAGAACATCGTCATGGACGGCGGGCGCAGCGTGCTGTAGGGCCTTGTTTCAATGAGCAAGATCGCAAACAGGAAAGTCCTGGTCACCGGCGCCGACGGCTTCATCGGCTCGCATCTGGTCGAGGCATTGGTCCGCCAGGGTGCCGAGGTGCGCGCCTTTACCCTCTACAACTCCTTCAACTCCTGGGGCTGGCTCGACCAGGCCGCCGATGACGTTGTCGGCCACTTCGAGGTCTTCGCCGGCGATATTCGCGACCCCAACGGCGTGCGCCAAGCCATGCGGGATCGCGACACGGTGCTGCACCTCGCCGCCCTCATCGCCATTCCCTACAGCTATCACTCGCCCGACACTTACGTCGACACCAATATCAAGGGCACCCTTAACGTCGTCCAGGCGGCCCGCGACCTGGACGTCGGACGCATCGTCGTCACTTCGACCAGCGAGGTCTACGGCACGGCGCAGTTCGTGCCGATCACCGAGGAACATCCGCTGCGGGGCCAGTCGCCCTATTCCGCCTCGAAGATCGGCGCCGACCAGATCGCGTTGTCCTTCCACCGTTCCTTCGCCACCCCGGTGACACTGCTCAGGCCCTTCAACACCTATGGGCCGCGCCAATCGGCGCGCGCCGTCATCCCGACGATCATCACCCAAATCGCCGCCGGCAAACGCAAGATCTCCCTCGGCAATCTGGCGCCGACACGCGACTTCTCGTTCGTCGATGACACGGTTTCCGCCTTCCTCGCCGCCGCCGTCAGCGACAAAGCCGTCGGCGAAGTGGTCAACTGCGGCAGCGGCTTCGAGATCTCGATCGGCGACACCGCGGCCCTGATCGCCGAGGTCATGCGGGCCGAGGTCGAGATCGAAAGCGAGGCCGAGCGTCTGCGTCCCGAAAACAGCGAGGTCGACCGCCTGCTGGCCGACATAAGCAAGGCCGAGCGCTTGCTGGGCTGGCGGCCGCGTTTTGGCGGCCACGACGGTTTCCGCCGCGGCCTGACCGAGACCGCCGCCTGGTTCGACGACCCGGCCAATCGCGCGACCTACAAACACCATCTCTACAATATCTGAGCCCAAGAACATCTGAATCCATGAAACCCGAACCCCTCTCCAGCGAACTCCCGCCAGCGGGCTTGCCGCAAGAGGTCGTCGCTGTTCTGCGCGATCTCCTGCCGCCACCCGGCGACGGCCTCGCCCTGCATGAACCGCGCTTCGCCGGCCGTGAGTGGGACTACGTCAAGGACTGCATCGACAGCGGCTGGGTCTCCTCCGCCGGTGCCTACGTCGATCGCTTCGAAGCGGAACTCGCCGAAGTGACTGGCGCCGGCCACGCCATCGCCTGCATGAACGGCACGGCGGCCCTGCACCTGGGCCTGCAACTGGCCGGGGTCGAACGCGGCGACGAGGTGCTGCTGCCGGCCCTGACCTTCGTCGCCAGCGCCAACGCCGCCGCCTATATCGGTGCCGTGCCGCACTTTGTCGACAGCGAGGAAACAACGCTCGGCCTCGACCCGCAGCGGCTCGCCGCTTATCTAAAGGACATCGCCACGTTCGACGCCGAGGGCCGCTGCCGCAACCGCGCGACCGGCCGGCGCATCGCCGCGGTCGTGCCGATGCACACCTTCGGCCATCCCGTCGACATGGACCCGCTGCTGGAACTCGCCGCCAAGACCGGCATCGCCGTCGTCGAGGATGCCGCCGAAGCCTTGGGCTCGACCTACAAGGGGCGCGGCGCCGGTTCCCTGGCGCCGCTGGCGGCGCTCAGCTTCAATGGCAACAAGATCGCCACCACCGGCGGCGGCGGCGCCCTGCTGACCGACGATGCCGAACTGGCGGCGCGCGCCAGGCACCTGACGACCACCGCCAAGCGGGCCCACGCCTGGGCCTACGAGCACGATGAAATCGGCTATAATTACCGCATGCCGAACCTCAACGCCGCCCTGGGCTGCGCCCAACTTGAACAGCTGCCGGGCTTTCTCGCCGCCAAGCGGGAGCTGGCGGCGCGTTATGCCGAAGCCTTCGCCGGCCTCGCCGGCGCGCGGTTTTTCACCGAGCAGGGATTCGCGCGCAGCAACTACTGGCTCAACCTGTTGCTGCTCGACGAAACGGCGGCGGCCGACGACAGCTCACCCGACAGCAGCGCGCGCGACGCGGTGCTGGCGGCAAGCAATGCCGCCGGATACCGCACCCGCCCAGCCTGGAACCTCATGCCCAGCCTGCCGATGTACAAGGACTGTCCGCGCATGGACCTCGCTGTCGCCGAAAGCCTGGCGCGGCGCATCGTCAATCTGCCGAGCTCGGCGATTCTTGGCACGGGAATCGCCCATGCCCGATAGCGGCCCCCGCAAGATCTGCGTCGTCACCGGCAGCCGCGCCGACTATGGCCTGCTCAGCGTGCTCATGGAGCTGATCCGCGCCGATCCCGATCTATGCCTGCAGGTCGCCGCCACCGGCATGCACCTGGCGCCGGAATTCGGCGCCACGGTCGGCGCTATCGAAGCCGATGGCTTTACCGTCGATGCCCGAGTCGACATGCTGCTCAGCGGCGACAGCGCCGCGGCGGTCGCCAAGTCGATGGGGCTCGGCGTCATCGGCTTCGCCGACACGCTGGCACGTCTTGCCCCCGATCTGCTGCTGGTCCTCGGCGATCGCTTCGAGATCTTCGCCGCCGTACAGGCGGCGCTGATCCATCGCATCCCGGTGGCGCACCTCTGCGGCGGCGACGTCACCGAAGGCGCCTTCGACGACGCCATCCGCCACGCCATCACCAAGATGGCGCATCTGCATTTC
>JAJFGM010000423.1 GCA_021776145.1 Kiloniellaceae bacterium
TTGTCGGTCATGACCCGTTCGACCTTGACGCCGAGCTTGGCGTAGAAAGCGACCGTGGCCTTGAGGAAGGCGATGGCGCTGACGGCCTTCTCGTTGGGCTTGATCTGGGAGAAGGCGACGCGCGAGTGGTCGTCGACACAGACATGGACATACTCCCAGCCAACGCCGCGGCTGTTGCTCTGGCCGGTTCTGTCGCCGGTGATGCGGTGGCCGACGCGCTCGAAGCGGCCGAGTTTCTTGATATCGATGTGGATCAACTCTCCGGGGTGTTCGCGCTCGTAGCGGCGCACAGGCTCGGCGGGCTCGAGATCGCGCATGCGGTTTAACCCGAGTTGCCTGAGGACACGGCTCACGGTCGCCGGTGAGACGCCCAGTTCGGCAGCGATGCGCGCGCCCGTCCAGCGCTGTCGGCGCAGTGCCGCGATGTGCTCGACAAGGGCCTCGGGCGTCGGGCGATAAAGCCGATGCGGGCGCGAGGAGCGGTCCTTGAGGCCGTCCTCGCCTTCGGCCGCAAAGCGGGCCACCCACTTGCGCACGGTCTTGGCGCAGACGCCAAACGAGGCGGCAACCTGGCTGACCGGCTGATCGAGTTCACAAACACGGCGCACAACTTCGGCTCGACCCAACGCCGTCAAACGCGCATTCTTATGACTGTTCATCCGGCCCTCCTTGGAAATTTGAAGTCTCACAACTCCAGCTTCCTCGGTTTGGACCGGGTGGACAACCTGTTGAAAGCTCACATCTAGCGTCGGGATCAGGTCGTCCGCGCGTTCCACCCGGTAGCCCTAGGCGCCAAAGGATTCGGCCTATTCGGCGAAGTCTGGGTTGGTGAAACTGATATCGCCGCTGCGGCTGAAGCGGCGTTCCTGATGCCACCTGATCAAGCCGTACTCGCTGTCACTCCAGATCACTACCACAATGGCGAGCTTGTGCCACAATGCAGTCTCGATCACCTGCGCGTTCATCATGAAACCGGCATCGCCGGTCACAGTGAGAATGCGCCGATCGAGGTCACCCAACGCATTTTCGAGCGGCAAACGCGCCAGCTCCGACAGAGGGGCCCGAGGACCTTGTTCAGGCGATTCTCGCCGCGCGAAAAACGTCATCGCGGGGATCTCCGGCCACCTCGCCTAAGCCATGGCGCGGCAGGCCGCGTCGGGGAGCCCCAGCGTGTCTTCCAGATCCGCTTCGCCGTGTGCCGTCGAGGTAGTCGCTGTAGATCCAGCCCTCGACATCGCGCAAATGTGCGCCCTGACCACCGGCCATTACGAAGCGGGTACCTTCCTGCAATGCGGAGTTGTCGGATTATTCAGTGCCTTATTGGGGAGGTTTGTTGCGATTGTTCCGTTTTTGTTCGATTGAGACAGTGTGGTGCCAACGGGATGGTTGGAACCGATCGAGCTTTTCAAATGACCGGCACTGCTGGACAATGGCGTTCTTGGCCGGGAAACACGGCAAAATCATCAACGGAGTATTCATGGTTCCCTTTGCCATTGCCGGCATTCAAATGCATGTGGCGGCACTGCATTCCAATGTCGAAGCGATGCTGCACCATATCGACATCTGCATGGCGCGCTTTCCGTGGGTGCAGATGGTGCTCTTCAGCGAATTGGCCCCCTTGGGGCCTTTGCCACAGACTGCGCAGGCCTTGCCCAGCCCGGCCGAGGCGCTGTTTCAGGAGTCGGCGGCACGCCATGGCATATGGCTCATTCCGGGCTCGCTGTTTGAAATTGGCGACGACGGCGAGACCTACAACATGGCGCCGGTCATCAATCCGCAAGGAGAGATCGTCAAGCGCTATCGCAAGATGTTCCCTTTCCGACCCTACGAGGCCGGTGTCGCGGCGGGCCAGGAGTTCTGCGTCTTCGACGTTCCACAGGTCGGACGCTTTGGTCTTTCGATCTGTTACGATATCTGGTTTCCCGAGACGACCCGCACGCTGACATCCATGGGGGTCGAAGTGCTGCTGCACCCGGTTCTCACGCAGACCATCGACCGCGACATTGAACTGGCGATTGCCCGTGCGACAGCGGCGCAGTTTCAGTGTTTCGTTTTTGACGTCAATGGGCTGGGAGCCGGTGGCATCGGTCGCTCTTGCGTCCTCGATCCGGCCGGAGCGGTCCTTTACCAGGCAGCGGGGCAGGAAGAGATCATCCCACTCGAGATAGATTTGGAACAGGTTCGACGGCAACGCGAGACGGGTATCCGCGGTCTGGGGCAGGTCCTGAAAAGCTTTCGCGACAACAAGGTCCCATTCGATGTCTACAGGGACGCTCCCGAGGCGGACAAATTTCTTGGTTCGCTGGGTCCCCTGGAACTGCCGCAACGCGGGTCTCGCGCGGGGTTGGAAGCGCGACCAGATCACGGCGCAGATGCTGGAGTCGTCCAACTTCTGCCGGACCTCCACCACCAGGGTGCCAAACCTTCGCGTAATACAAAATGAAAAATAAAGCCGCCAGGAGTTAAGGGGAACAACCGCCGGTCGGCATAAACGGGAGAGTGCAATGGGTCCCATGGCGACGCAAGCTGGGAAGGGTAACCTAGCGGAGTATTACAGTGCGACCCAACTCCGCTCCGATCGATGGAGCGAATTGCAAGAGTTGGTTCAGCGGCTGTTGGCGGAAGCGGACGACGAGCGCGCGGCCGCGCTCTCGACGCTGGTCAATCGGTTTCTCGATGCCCTCGACCCGATCGAGATGTACTGGGCATTCCCCGGCGCGCAGCACTTTTCCTATCTGCGGCATCTGCTCGTTGAAAAGCGTTACGACGACCTCGCGTTCGCCACCCGCCGCATCAAGCGCGCGCTGCAGAACAATGCCTATCGGCGGCGGGTCGTTCCCATACAGCCAACGGACGGCGCCGAAGACGAGCAGGAAGAGGAGAGCCTGGAAGCACGCGCGCACAGCAAGCCCTATTTCGAGGTGCTCGTGGTCGACGCTCTCACCGCGTCGCAGGAGAAGTCCTTAAAGGCCAGCCTGCATCATATGCGCCGCAGGGAAGACCCCTTCGTCTATGAGCAGGTCGTTGTTTCGAGCCTCGAGGACGCCCTGATCGCGGTGCTCTTCAACCACAATATCCAGGCAGTCGTGGTGCGGCATGGCTTTGCCTTGCGATCACGCAATAAGCTCACGGTCCTGAAGCGTTATCTCTCGCGTAGCGGCAGCCAGGATATTGGCGAAATCCTACCCAGCGAATACGGTCCGGAGCTCTGTCAGTTGTTGAGCCGGGTCCGGCCGGAGGTTGACATCTATCTCGTCACCGACAAATCAGTCGAGGATATCGCCGGCCGGGACCTCGGTGAATGCCGTAGAATTTTCTACAATCAAGAGGACTATACCGAACTGCATCTGAATATTCTGCGCGGTGTCTCGGCGCGCTACGAATCGCCTTTCTTCACGGCCTTGAAGGAATACTCGCGGCAGCCGACAGGCGTTTTCCATGCCCTGCCGATCAGCCGCGGCAAGTCCATAACGCGCTCGCACTGGATTCAGGACATGGGCGAATTTTATGGCCAGAACATATTTATGGCGGAAACCTCCACCACCTCGGGCGGGCTGGATTCGCTGCTCGAGCCGCACGGGCCGATTAAGAAATCACAGGAATTGGCGGCCCGCGCTTTTGGCGCCAAACAGACCTATTTTGCGACCAATGGCACGTCGACCTGCAACAAGATCGTGGTTCAGGCCCTGGTCCGGCCGGGCGACATCGTACTTGTCGATCGGGACTGCCATAAGTCGCACCACTACGGCATGGTTCTTGCCGGGGCTCAGGTGGTCTACCTGGACAGCTATCCCCTGCACCCCTATTCGATGTACGGCGCCGTTCCTATGAAGTCGATCAAGCGCACCCTGCTTGAACTCAAGCGTGCCGGAAAACTCGGTCGTGTACGCATGTTGCTGCTGACCAACTGCACTTTCGACGGGATCGTCTACAACGTCGAGCGCGTCATGGAAGAGTGCCTGGCGATCAAACCCGACCTTATCTTCCTGTGGGACGAAGCGTGGTTTGCCTTTGCCCGCTTCGGTCCGACCTATCGTCAGCGTACGGCGATGCACTGTGCCGAAACGCTGCGCACGCGGTTTCGCAGCGATCACTACCGGGCGCAATACGAAGAGTATGAAAGAACGTTGGATGCGGCGGACGATGAGGCCTTGATCGCGGCCCGCCTGTTCCCCGATCCCGCTAAGGCGCGAGTGCGTGTCTATGCCACGCAGTCAACACACAAGACCCTGACATCACTACGGCAGGGGTCGATGATCCACGTTCACGACCAGGACTTCAAAGGCGAGGTGCAGGAGGCGTTCCACGAAGCCTATATGACCCATACTTCGACTTCGCCCAACTATCAGATCATTGCCTCCCTGGACGTCGGCCGCCGGCAGGTCGAGCTTGAAGGTTTCGAGCTGGTGCAAAAGCAGGTTGAGTCGGCGATGGTCATGCGGCGCTGCATATCGACCCATCCGCTGCTGAAGAAGTATTTCAAAGTGCTGACGGTCGCTGACATGGTCCCCGCCGAGTACCGACAAAGCGGCATCGAATCCTACTACGATGCCGAGCGCGGCTGGAATGACATCTGGGAAGCTTGGTCCAATGACGAATTCGCTCTCGACGCCACGCGGGTGACGCTGGCTGTCGGCGACACGGGGTTCGACGGCGATACCTTCAAGAACCAGGTCCTGATGGAGCGGTTCGGCATCCAGATCAACAAGACGTCGCGCAACACCGTCCTGTTCATGACCAACATCGGCACCACCCGTTCGTCGGTCGCCTACCTAATCGAAGTTCTCGTCGAGATCGCCAAGGACCTGGACGAGCAATACGAGGATGCAAGCGGCATGGAACGCACGGCCTTCGAACGCCGAGTCCATTCCCTGACGCACGAGCTGCCGCCGCTGCCGGATTTCTCACGCTTCCACACAGCCTTCAGCAACAAGGACCAAAGCGGTACGACTGAAGGCGATCTTCGTAGCGCCTTCTTTCTCTCCTACGACGAGGAGCATTGTGAATACCTTCCGCTCGAAGGCAGCGCGCTCGAGGACGAAATGGCGGCCGGACGCAAACTTGTCTCGACCGGATTTATCATACCCTATCCGCCGGGCTTCCCGATCCTGGTCCCGGGTCAAGTCATCAGCCGCGAGATTTTGCGTTTCATGCGCGCCCTGGACGTCAAGGAAATCCATGGCTTTCGACCGGAGCTGGGCCTCCGCGTTTTCACACAGGAAGCCCTGGATCAGGCCGCTGGCGTGACCGGCGGGGGCAGCACCCAGAGCGACGCGGCGGACTAACTGTGTTTTTCACCCCGCCTGTATGCGGCAAGAGCGCGGGTTAAGCCATAACGGCGACAGCAAACGACTAAAGCAAAAAAAGGCCAATGGGGAGGTTACAGATGGCAAACAAGAAACCGCGTAAACTCAAGAACATTTCCGAGATCCGGCGATTCTTCCACCGCGACGAAACACCGATCCATTTCGTTTCGGCGACGAACTTCAATCTTCTGGGCATCGACGAGTGGGTCCGGAACTTTAGATACATCAACTACATAGACTGCTATGACGGTCGCCATCCCAATGTTTTCGTGCCTTCGGAGGCACCGCACCCCGAGTTTCAGTCGATCGAGGACATCAACAACTACCTCCTGCAGCACAAGGAGGTGATCGATGAGATCAAACGCCGCGGCGACAATGCCAAGGTCGTTTTTCTCATGTTCGACGACAAGACCGAAACTTTGGCCAAGGAGCTTGGCTGCGAGGTGTGGTTTCCCTCGGCCAAGCTGCGCAACAAGGTCGACAATAAGATCGAAACCGTGCGTATCGGCAACAAGGCCGGGGTGCCGTCGGTGCCCAACGCACTGAGCGAAGTCGCGAGTTATGAGCAGCTTACCGCGGTTGCCGACAAGGCAGGTATTGGCCGCGATCTGGTCTTGCAGTCGGCGTTCGGCGATTCCGGGCACACCACTTTTTTCATCAAGTCCGAGGCCGATTTC
>JAJFGM010000424.1 GCA_021776145.1 Kiloniellaceae bacterium
GGCCTCGGCGGCGTCTTGGCCTCGAACGTGCGCATGGCGCTGCGCGGCCATCCGCTGCCGGTCTATACCGTCATCGCCGGCCTCGGCGGCCGCGTCATCACCCGCAAATCCTTGAGCGAACTCTTCGAGCGCGCCGCCCGCGACAGCCTCGAGGACCTTACCTTCCTCGATCTCAACTGGGATGTGGTGCACGAACAGCTGTCGCGCGCCCGCGCCGTGCGCCATTCCGGCCCCATCGCCGAAAACCTGCTCAAGGCCCTCAACCCGGGCCTGGTGCGGCGGGTGTCCTGACAAGCGGGAGAGATACAGCCATGCCAGACGAAACCGCGTTGCAAAGGGTCAAGTTTTACCAGACCGGCACCCATACCGTCGGCAACCGTCTGATGGACGATGCCACGCGCAGCGTTCAGGCCTCGATGGAACGCGCCAACGCCATTACCTCGGGCCACCGCGCCTGTCAGGGCTGCGGCGAGGCGCTGGGCGCGCGTTACGCCCTCGATGCCGCCATGCGCGCGGCCGACGGCAAGCTGGTCGCCGTCAACGCCACCGGCTGTCTCGAGGTCTTCACCACGCCCTATCCTGAAACCTCTTGGCAGATCCCCTGGCTGCATTCCTTGTTCGGCAATGCTCCGGCGGTCGCCGCCGGTGTTGCGGCCGGCCTACGCCGACGCGGTCTCGACGACGTCAAGGTGGTGGCCCAGGGCGGCGACGGCGGCACCGTCGACATCGGCTTTGGCTGCCTTTCGGGCATGTTCGAGCGCAACGACGACGTGCTCTACATCTGCTACGACAACGAGGCCTACATGAACACCGGCGTGCAGCGTTCCTCGGCGACACCGCCGACAGCCCGCACCGCGACCACGCCGGCGCTCGGCGACGCGCCGGGCAACGTCTTCGGAACCGGCAAGAACCTGCCGCAGATTGCCATGGCCCATAATATTCCCTATGTCGCCACGGCAAGCGTTGCCGACCTGCACGACCTCGAGGCCAAGGTCGAAACGGCGATGAGTCTTTCCGGCGCCCGTTACATCCATATTATGGTGCCTTGCCCGCTGGGTTGGGGCTCAAAGGCCTGCGATACCATCAGGATCGCCCGACTTGCCGTGGAGAGCGGCCTGTTCCCGTTGTTCGAGGCGAAAGACGGTGTCGTCACCGCGGTGAACAAGATCCGCCGCCAGATCCCGGTCGAGGACTACCTACGGCCGCAGCGCCGCTTTGCTCATCTCTTTGCCAAGGGCGGCGACGACACCTTGCGCATCGCAGCCATTCAACGCATGGCCGATGCCAACATCGCCAAGTTCGGTCTCTTGCGGACAGAGGCGACGGCATGAGCGATTCCGGGCTGCCCTTTGCAATCACACTCGACCCCGGTACCAGTCTGGCCAATGAGACGGGCTCCTGGCGCAACGAACGGCCGGTCTACCTCGACCGTCTGCCGCCCTGCAACAACGCCTGTCCGGCCGGCGAGGACATCCAGAACTGGCTGTACCATGCCGAAGAGGGCGACTATGCGGCGGCATGGCAGAGCCTGGTCGAAAACAATCCCTTGCCGGCGGTGATGGGCCGGGTCTGTTATCACCCCTGCGAGTCGGCCTGCAACCGGGCGCAGCTCGACCAGCCCGTGAGCATTCACGCCGTCGAACGCTTCCTTGGAGATTTTGCCCTCGAGAATGGACTGAAACCCGAGTTCGAGGCGGCGCCCAGCGGCAAGCGGGTACTGGTCGTTGGCGCCGGGCCGAGCGGCCTTTCCGCCGCCTATCACCTGACTCGGCACGGCCACGCCGTAACCCTGCGCGAAGCTGGACCCTTGGCCGGCGGCATGATGCGCTTCGGCATCCCGAAGTACCGCTTGCCGCGGGATATCCTCGATGCAGAGATCCAGCGCATCCTCGACATCGGAGTCGAGCTGCAGCTCAATACCACGGTGGAGGATATCGAGGCGGCCTTCGAAGCCGACGGCTTCGACGCGGTTTTTGTCGCTGTCGGTGCCCACCTTGCCAAGCGCACGGCAATCCCGGCGCATGCGGCCGGCAAAATCCTCGATGCGGTGTCACTACTGCGCGACATGGAGATCGGCGCCGAGCCACCGCAACTGGGCCGTCGTGTCGTCGTCTACGGTGGCGGCAATACGGCCATGGACGTCGCCCGCACCGCCAAGCGCCTTGGCGTCGACGAGGCGATGATCGTCTACCGCCGCTCGCGCAAGGAGATGCCGGCGCACGACTTCGAGGCGCGCGAGGCCGAGGAGGAGGGGGTCCTGATCCACTGGCTGCGCACCATCAAGCAGATCGACGAGACAACCTTCACCGTCGAGAAGATGGTGGTCGATGAAAACGGCCGGCCGCAGCCGACCGGCGAGTTCGAGACCCTGGAGGCCGACACCTTGATTCTCGCCCTCGGCCAGGATGTCGACACCTCGTTTCTGGAGGCGGTTCCGGGTGTCGCGATCGCCCGCGACGGTGTCGTCGAGGTCGACCAGCAGATGATGACCGGGCGACCTGGGCTGTTCGCCGGCGGCGACATGGTGCCTTCGGAGCGTACGGTCACAGTTGCCGTCGGCCACGGCAAGAAGGCGGCGCGCAACATTGATGCCTGGCTGCGCGGCACAACCTTCGAAAAGCCGGCAAAACACGAACTCGCCGACTTCGGCCTGCTCAACACCTGGTACTACGACGACGCGCCGCAACGGCTGCAGGCCCAGCTCGGCCTTGTGCGTCGGCAGGAAAGTTTCGACGAAGTTCTGGCAGGGTTCAACGAGGAGACTGCACTTTTCGAGGCGCGGCGCTGCCTGTCCTGCGGCAACTGCTTCGAGTGCGACAACTGCTACGGCATCTGTCCCGACAATGCCGTCATCAAGCTCGGCCCGGGAAATCGCTTCCGCTTCAACTACGATTACTGCAAGGGCTGCGGCATCTGTGCCGCCGAATGCCCCTGCGGCGCCATCGAGATGGTGCTGGAAGAGGTATAAGTTTTTTTGACCCGTGGGCTCAGTTCTGCCGGAATGCGCTTCACTTTGCCGGGTTGATTTGGAGAAGGGCCGGTTCGGGTTGGCAGGACCGGTCGGAGCCGGCCGCCGAAGATGCAAAGTTGGCATTGCTTGCGGTCGACTGACGGGTGACTTCGGTGTTCACGTCGGGGTAGGGCGTAAAGGGACGTTGAACGCCTGCGGTAAGGCCATAGCCCGGCGGCAACGCCATAGCAGTGATATCGCCCGCCGCCTGCAGGCGGCCTGACCGGATCGATTCTCTGGCGTCATTTTCCGGCCTGGTTGCAAGCCAGCGCTTGTTCGCTGGGTCGATAAGAGCATTGGCGCAGACGGAATCTTCAGAGCTACCTCAAATAAATGAGCGAATACTGTAAAAATAGGAACGAAAAATCTATAGATGATGCTTTGGTTGTTTCGTGTGTAAGGAATATTGATAAAAAGCACTTCACGATTTCTATTGTAAATTACTGATGAACTATATATCTTACTAAAGACAGTAGATTGTTTTTTCAGTAAAGGGCGCGACTTCACAGGCCCTCTAGAGAACCTTCCGCCGCTCAAAGAAGTGAAGCGGCCGGATTTGAGGGTTCGAAGACACAGACCTCGGTGTGCAAAAACAGTTGAGTTTCTTGCTCCAACGGCAAGGGGCACACGTTCATTGCAAAGCCTGTGATCCCGCTCGTGCTCTGGTCAGCGCATCCAGCAGCAATATTGGCGTAATGCGCAGGACCCACACGAAGGAATGCCCCATGAGCAAACTGCGGAGACCGCCTGCCATTTCCATTCACGGACTGATTGCTTGCCTGTTGGTTCTTTTGGCCGCGGCTTCTGGTGACCTCCATGCTCAAGTCGCTTCTGTCGGAGCGCCCGATAACGCGCATTCGAAGATGTTTGGCGGCGGATGGGAGTGCGACGGTGGCTATCGTGAGATTGACGGGGCCTGCGCGGCGATCAAAGTGCCTGCGAACGCCTACGCGAAAATCTCCTCGTATGGACGTGGCTGGGAATGCAACCGCGGTTATCGCGAGACCAAGGAGGCCTGCGTGGTCATTCGGGTGCCGGAGAATGCCTATTTGGATGGATCCGGCGACAGGTGGAAATGTGATCGAGGCTACGAGGCGGCTGATGAGGCTTGCGTCGCCATCGGTGTGCCCGAGAACGGCTTTTTAGTGGATTCCGGATTTGGCTGGGATTGCAATCGCGGCTATAGGGTAACCGATGATAGTTGCGAGCCGGTTGTCGTGCCCGCCAATGGCTATTACGTCGACATCTCCCATGGCAAGGGCTGGGCCTGCGAGCGCGGCTTTCATGCCCTCGGCGAGGCGTGCGTAGCGGTGGAGGTGCCCGAGAATGCCTACCTTGTGAGTGCTTCTTATGGGCTGGGCTGGAAATGCGAGCGAGGCTATCGAACGGCCCATGACGCCTGCGTCGCCGTGGAGGTTCCAGAGAACGCTCACTTCAATTTTTCGGGCAACGATTGGGAATGTAACCGGCCCTACCGAAAAGGCCACGACAGCTGCACGTTGCCTTGATGACGTTACAAAGGGTGCAGTCGCTTGGCGAGCGTGGCCATGACGGTTCGTCACGCAACGACAACTGGACTTCGGAACCGAAAACATGATCGATCCGCCGATTGACCTCGATGCACATCGCGGCATGGCCGCGCAGGAAGCGATAGAGGTGCGCCGTCAGCGCCTGCATGAATTCCAAGCCGATCAGGCGGCCTTGCGGCGGCGCCAGGAGGAACTCGAAAAACTCCTCGTTGCCGCCCCGGCGGAGACTTGGCCGGAAGCGGCGGCCAAGGCGCAATACCTCATCGAACTCTTCGCCGTCACGCCGGAAGCCCAGGATCCGCGCCGCAAGTCCCTCATCGCGCAAGCACTCGAGGATCTCTCCCGCCTTTGCGACCAGGCAAAGGGGACCTCATGAGGAAATCTTCAGCGCTGGACGTACCGCTCGGGCAACCGTCCTGGGACGTACCCAAGCTTCGTAATTGCCTCAGATGTGACACCAGGTTTTCGAGCGAATGGTCGGGCGAGCGTATTTGCACGCGCTGCAAAGGCTCGAACGGATGGCGGAGAGGCACGCCTCCGCACAGCTACTCTTCCAGAAAAATGGGCTAGGGGCCGGTGGGACGATCCGGTGGGGCGATCTGCTCGACGGCCGGCAACTCAGCGTCCAAAAAAAGGAACTTGAACAAATGAACATATTAGAGCGCGGCGCGAAGCACACCTGTGTGGATTGCGAGACCAAGTTTTATGATTTGAACCGGGCAGTCGTGGCTTGTCCGAAATGTGGAGGCAAGCCGCTCCCAGTGAAGGTGCTGAAGTCGTCGCCGCGGTCGTCCGCGAAGACTGGGCGCCCGGCTATGAGACGATATCCCTAGTACGATGGTTCCAAAACACGGTTCATCGTATGAGCCGTATTCAGGAGCTGGATCATGCTAGATTCGAATGTTTCTGTCCTTTCGATCCTGAAATTTAATCACCTGAACTAAGGTCAGAATCAGAACACTGGCCGGTTTCGGGAGGCGTGTGCCGCAAGGGCGAGTGCCGGATAGATCGGCTTGAGTTGCCGCTCGTCCAGTTTGCATTGCGCAAAGAGGGGTCGCGCCGCGGAAAATCGTCCATTTCGCGGCTGAAGTCACGATCGCGCAAGGGCGTCATCGGGGCGGCATTGTCATCAAGGCAAACCTTGCGCCTCGCCATTGAGGAGACATTACTATGGCACTGAGTTTCCCCAACGAAAGCCGGAGTTACGACGAGAGGCGGAACCTTATCCGTTTCTGGGCGCACGACAGCGCGCTCGATATTCCTTTCCTCCTGGAAGTCGGCGCCCTGTCCAAACTGAACCCGCAGACGCGCCTACTGGAAGCCGGGTATCTTGAGGCCTTCGATACCGCACGTGAGCGGGTTTACGAAGCCGCCCGCAAGGCCTATGCGCGGTCCCGCAATGACGCCTATCTCCTGGCGGCGGCGGATTTCTGAGAAACGCCGCTCTTTACGGCCGCGCGGCCAGCGACACCGCGCAATTGCCCACCCGGTAGTCGGGAAGGGTTTTATTGGCGCACACAATAATTATTTTTATGAAGAAAATAAAATATAGTTATCAATAAGTTAATGTCAAAAATTCGCGAATAATAATTATTTATATGTTATTATCTAATATTTTGGAGTATACTTGGTCGTATTCAAAATTTTTAAAAAATACTCAACCAGGAGAAATAAAATGAAAGCACTCGTATGGCTCAAACCCGCGATCTACGGCGCAGCCGGCGGCGCAGCCGCGATCGCTATTCTTGGTTTTTCGTGGGGTGGATGGATGACGGAGAACTCGGCCCAGAAAATGGCGTCCGACCAAGCGCGCATGGAAGTCGTCTCCGCCTTGGTTCCGATCTGCCTCGACCAATCCAACCGGGATCCGCGGGTTATCGAGACAATTGCCTCGCTGAAAGATGCCGGCAGCTATCAGCGTAGCGGCATGCTTATGGATGCCGGCTGGGCGACGATGCCGGGTTCTAGCGATCCCAACCATGATGTCGCACGTGCCTGCCTGGCAAAGTTGGCGGATCAGTTTTAATCCCGCTCTATTTGACTAGCATTGCTTCAATTGGCGTCGCTCTCGGCGATCCATTGAAGGAACCAAGCCGCTTCTATTCTGCTCTGGGTGCCGTTTGGTGCGACAAGGAATGATCGTCGACGGGTGACAGCCCGTCGATGGTGAAGGCGGCGGAAGCCAGCATAGGGCGGGTTTCGCCACCCGTCTTCTGGCGCTTGCGAATAGCGCCGCAAAAGATGGCGCCGCCGTAGTCCCCGATTTCTCACCGTCACGTGAATGTTCGTTCGCCTGCCGCCGCGCGGCAGGCGAACCCGAAGGGCGTGTTTATTAACCGCGTCCGTGCACCAGACCATGCACGAACCGAAGCTTCCCAAGGACCATGGGGGCCAGAATGAAGGGGTAGAGCTCCGGCTGGCCCATGCTTTGATTGAGGTTGTTCACCGCAGAAGTGAGCGGCAACCACGCTCCGATCAGTTTGTCGAAGTCGCCCTGGCGGTAGGGGTCGAAATCGATCGCCATCTCGAGCCGGGGGGTTTGGCCAGCTTTCGGGTGGATGTGCAGACCAAAAGCATCCGCCGTTTCCAGCGTATCGACGATGTGTAGATAATGCGCCCAGGTCTCGGCGAAATCTTCCCAGGGGTGGGCCCCGGCATAGCTGCTGATGTAGTGCTCCTGCCAGTCGGGAAGTGGGCCGTTCCTATAGTGTGAATCCAGGGAGTCGCCGTAGTTGACCCGTTCGTCACCGAACATCTGGCGGTAGGCTTCGTGCCACACGCCACTCCTGACAAGTCGTTCCCAATAGTGGTGACCGATCTCGTGACGGAAATGACCGAGAAGCGTTCGGAAGGGCTCGGCCAGCTCTCGCCGATGACGTTCGCGTTCGACGTGGTCGGCTTCGGCGATGTCGATTGTAATCAATCCCTGGGCGTGGCCGGTGACGACCGGCCGGTCGTCCTGGAACTTGACGTCCGTTCCCGCGAGGAAGTCAAAGGCGAGCCCCCGTTCAGGATCGTCGAACTTGCTCGTCAGCGGTAACCCAAGACGCAGCAGCCCATAAACGAGACGATGCTTGGCGACCTCCAGGCGTTGCCAGAGCAGCAGGTTCCCCGGCGCGGTGATGTCGGGTATCGTTCGATTGAGCTGGCAGGCGCGGCAGTAGTTCTTGGGGTCATCGATCGGCAGCAACCAGTTGCAGGCGTCGTGTGCGGCATTTGCGCAAAAGCGGGAAAGCTCATCGGCGGCGCCAAGCGGACGCCAGAGGTTGTCGCCCTCCGCGGTCAGAGCACTCAACGTCGTATGCTCTGACAGATAGCCTAGAATATGCCCGCAACGCTCGCAGCGGGTATTCTCGAAGTAGAGGAGCTGACCGCAGTTCTGGCATTCGAACAGTTTCACGGCGCCGCCCCGCGGGTCGCGTCGTGACTCGTCGCTATTTTCGCCCGAGTGTCGATTTGGGCCCTAGCGTCGTCTCGGGCGAACTTAGTCGGCACCGGGTTTTCCATCATTGTCGGCAAGGCGCGCCGCCTTTTTGGCCGCTTTCTGGTAATCCCGTTCGGACCGCTCAAAGCCATTGTTCGGTTTCCCTGCCATTACTCCTCCTTAGACCATAACCGCTTGATCGGACCCTGGCAGCCGGCAAGTGTCCAGCCGACCCCACTTTCCCTTGGCAAACACCTTGGAACGCGGGGCGGGCCTGCCATCCAACGCCGCGGCCAGACCCTTGGCGATGATCGCTGAGCCTTTATACCAGCCTGAGGTTTGCCGCGGAGAGGCGCCCCTTTTTTGGTTCACGCTGCAGGTCGTAACTCAGTTTTTGACCTTCGGCGGGACGCTCTATCCCCGCGCGCTCCACCGCGCTGATGTGGATAAAGACGTCGGTACCGCCATCGTCGGGCTGGATGAAACCATAGCCCTTCCCGGCATTGAACCACTTAATCGTACCACTCGGCATTTTCACGTCGCCGATCGAGGGGACAGGTTGTGCGTTCATTGGACGGTTGAGCGGCGGATGGCTGTTTCTGCGCCCCGGTGTCTGGTGATGTCGCGGGTCGCCCGGCGCCCGGCGCGCGTTGCTTTGGTTGGCCTCGTTGCCTTTGTCTCGCGGCGTCGCCGCGAGACCCTTGACAGGCGAGGGTCCGGCGAGAAGTTGCCGGTCATCGATAACGTTAAGCCGGCGCCGGGTCAGTTTTTCGATCCGGCGCAATTCGCCGGCCTCACCGGCATCGCAGAACGAGATGGCGGCACCTGCCGCGCCGGCACGGGCGGTGCGCCCAATACGATGAACGTAGCTCTCGGGCTCGTTGGGCAGCTCGAAGTTGATCACATGGGTGATGCCAGGCACGTCCAATCCGCGGGCCGCGAGGTCGGTTGCGACAAGGACTCTGGCGTGCCCACCGCGAAACCGCTCCAAGGCGCGTTGGCGGGCGGACTGGCTTTTGTTGCCATGCAGCGCATCGGCGCCGATGCCGGCCTTGTCGAGGTGTTCCGCAAGCCGATTGGCCCCGCGCTTGGTGCGCGTAAAGACGATGACACGCGACAGCGCCGGGTCGGCA
>JAJFGM010000425.1 GCA_021776145.1 Kiloniellaceae bacterium
CATAGGGGCTCATGGCGGCATCGCCGACGAAGATCAGCTTGTAATCGGCCGGATAGGTGTGCAGCAGGTCCCAGGTTGCCGAGGGGTCGCTGCGGCGGCGCCGGTTGTCGCGCCACAGCCGCTCGTAGGGGCAGTTGTGGAAGTAGTAGTATTCCAGGTGCTTGAACTCGGAGCGGGCGGCCGAGAAGAGCTCCTCGCAGGTCCGGACGTGGGGGTCCATGGAACCGCCGACGTCGAACAGCAGCAGCACCTTGGCGGCGTTGTGGCGCTCGGGCACCATGCGGATGTCGAGCCAGCCGCCCTGCTTGGCGGTCGCGCGCACGGTGTCTTCCAGGTCGAGTTCGGTGCTGGCGCCCTCGCGGGCGAATCGGCGCAGGCGCCTGAGCGCCACCTTGATGTTGCGGGTGCCCAGCTCGCGCTCGCCGTCGAGGTCCTTGAACTCGCGCTTGTCCCAGACCTTGACGGCGCGGAAGTTGCGGTTGCCGTCCTGGCCGATGCGGATGCCCTCGGGGTTGTAGCCATAGGCGCCGAAGGGCGAGGTGCCGCCGGTGCCGATCCACTTGCTGCCGCCCTGGTGCCGGCCCTGCTGTTCGGCCAGGCGTTCCTTGAGGGTCTCCATCAGCTTGTCCCAGCCGCCCATGGCCTCGATGGCGGCCTTCCCCTCGTCGCTGAGATTGAGTTCGCTCAAGGCCCGCAGCCACTCCTCGGGCAGCTCGACAGTTGCGGTCTCTTCCCCCTCGGGCGGCTCCAGGCCCTTGAAGACCTGGGCGAAGACGCGGTCGAAGCGGTCCAGGTTGCGCTCGTCCTTCACCAGAACGCTGCGCGCCAGGTAGTAGAAGTGGTCGACGTTGGTGCCCGCGACGCCGCTGGCCGTCGCCCCCAGCAGGTCGAGATACTCGCGCAGGGAGACCGGCACTTCGGCCTTGCGCAGTTCCTGGAAGAGGTTGACGAACATATTACGGTTCCCTTCGCTGCGCTCAGTACAGCGTGTTCGGCTTGCGCCGAACCGGCACCGGGGTTCGCTTCGCTTTCGGTGGTGTGTTCGGCTCGCGCCGAACCGGCACCGGCCCGCTCCCCCTCCCGGCCACCCATGGAATTGTAAACTCTAGGTGGCCGGGAGGGGGAGCGGGCCGGTGCCGCGAGAAATCAAGCATGACTCAACGCCGCTCGCGGCGGTTGAGGAAGGCCAGGCGCTCGAAAAGGTGCAGGTCCTGTTCCGACTTCAGAAGCGCGCCGTAGAGCGGCGGGATCAGGTCGCCGCTGTCCTTGGTCCGCAGCACTTCCGGCGAGACGTCGTCGGCCATCAGCAGCTTCAGCCAGTCCAGCAGTTCCGAGGTCGAGGGTTTTTTCTTCAGGCCCGGCACCTCGCGGATCTCGTAAAAGGCGGTCAGCGCTTCGCGGATCAGGGTGCTCTTGATGTCGGGGTAGTGGACGTCGACGATCCTTTGCATGGTCTCGCGCTCGGGAAAGCGGATGTAGTGGAAGAAGCAGCGGCGCAGGAAGGCGTCGGGCAACTCCTTCTCGTTGTTCGAGGTGATGATGACGATGGGCCGGTTGCTGGCCTTGACCGTGCGCCGCGTCTCGTAGACGTAGAATTCCATGCGGTCGAGTTCCTGCAACAGGTCGTTGGGGAACTCGATGTCGGCCTTGTCGACCTCGTCGATCAGCAGCACCGGGCGGTCGGCCGCCTCGAAGGCCTCCCACAGCTTGCCGGGCACGATGTAGTTGGCGATGTCGTGCACCCGCTCGTCGCCGAGCTGGCCGTCGCGCAGGCGGGCCACGGCGTCGTATTCGTAAAGGCCGTGCTGCGCCTTGGTGGTCGACTTGATCGACCATTCGATCAGCGGCCGGCCCAGGGCCTTGGCGACCTCGGCGGCGAGCACGGTCTTGCCGGTGCCCGGCTCGCCCTTGATCAGCAGCGGACGCTCGAGCGTGATGGAGGCGTTGACGCCGACCATCAGGTCCTCGGTCGCGATGTAACTCTCGGTGCCTTCGAAGCGCAAGATAGGGAACTCCCGGAAAATATTGGACCGAAAATAGGGGTCCGGCACGGCGGCCGTTCACGATTGGGCGGAGCTTAGTTCACCGGCGCCGCGACGGAAAGCGTTGTGCGGCGGCGGAATCGCGGCCGGTAAGACCCCGTTAGGCTTAACAAATGAGCGTCCTGGGCAGGGGCAAATTCTTAACGCTGCGCTGCCAGACTCCGTCGGGGTGTGGGGTCGCATTCGCTCTTGGGAACAGTGGGAAACCCTCGATGTCTCTGGCTTTCGACATCCATCCGGAATTGCAGGGCCTGATCGACGCGGCGAACTTCTGGCCGCCACAGGAATCGCTCGCGGGCGAGCGGGCCTATTGGGCCGAATTCTGCCTTTCGCTGAACCGGCCCTGTCCGCCGGGCATCGCCGTCGAGGATCGCCGCTTTCCCTGCCGTGACGCCGCCGTGCCGGTGCGCCTCTACCGTCCGCCCGGCGACGGCAAGCTTCCGTGCATCGTCTACCTGCACGACGGTGGCTGGGTCCTGGGCGGCCTCGATACCAGCGATTCCATCGCCTGGGGCCTCTGCGAGGGCACCGGCGCCGTCGTCGCCAGTGTCGACTACCGCTTGGCGCCGGAGCATCCCTATCCCGCCGCCTTCGACGACGCCTACGCGGTGCTGCAGCACCTCAGCGCCAAGGCCGCGACCCTGGGCATCGACGGCACGCGCATCGCGCTTTGCGGCGACAGCGCCGGCGGCAACCTCGCCACGGCGCTGTGCCTGGCGGCGCGCGATCTCGACGGCCCCAGGCCGGTGGCCCAGGCGCTGGTCTACCCCGTGCTCGGCGTCGACTTCGAAACCCGCTCGCACCGCGAGAACGCCGAAGCGCCGCTGCTGTCGGGCGAAGCCGTGAAGTCCTACCTGCGCGCCTACCTCGGCCGGCGGCTGCGCCGGCCGCCGCCCTACGCCCTGCCGATGCTGGCCGAGGACCTCGGCGGCCTGCCGCCGGCCCTGGTCCACACCGCGCAGTTCGATCCCTTGCGCGACGAGGGCGAAAATTACGCCGAGAGCCTGTCGCTGGCTGGAACGCCGACCCTCTACCGCTGCGCCGCGCGCATGACCCACAGTTTCCTGCGCGCCCGTTTCGCAGGTCCGGCGGCCCGGGCCGAGTTCGACTTCCTCTGCGATTTTCTCAAGGAGAAACTCGGTCTTTAGATTGGGGGAGCTAAACTCCCCCTATTTACCCGCTATTACTTTAGACC
>JAJFGM010000426.1 GCA_021776145.1 Kiloniellaceae bacterium
GACAAGCAGTGCAACGCCCCCAGAGGGGCGAGTGGCCCCACCGAAGGCCGCGATCTTTCACCCGCCCGCAGCGTTGCGGGTTGCTTGTGGTGGTTGACACCACCGCGCAACCCGCGCCTTGCCGGCGGGTGAAATCTTCGCGGTGAAACAGCCATAATCTTTGTGGAGAGCCACTAGCGCAAATGCCAGGGACACAATATCTTCGTCGCTGTCGGGTTGGCTGTTACGGCAGCCCGGCGCGTTGCCGCAACTCGGGATCGTGTATCGACAGTTCGCGGCCGTTGAGATCGGCCGCCGCCTTGCCGCACAGCCAAACTATGACCTGGGCCGGCACCGCCGGGTGGGCATGCTCCTCCTTGCGCATCTGGCTGACTGGATTGATGCCCGAGGCGCGGATGACCTCCTGCATGCGGGTGTCGGCCGTACCCGGACTGAAGCCATAGACCCGGACGCCACTACCATCGGTCTCCAGGGCTGCTTGCTGGGTCAGCATGGCCGCCCCGGCCTTGGCGGCACAGTAGGCGCCCCAGCCCTCCAGCGGCCTGTGGGCGGCACCGGAGCTGATATTGACCACCACGCCTTGGCTGCGCCGCAACTCCGGCAGCGCGGCCCGCAGGCCGTGATAGACACCCAATAGATTGACGGCGACAGCATCACGCCAGGCATCGGGATCGGATTGCTCGAGCGTGGCGATCGGCTCGGCCACGCCGGCGTTGTTGATCAGGATATCGAGGCCGCCGAATCGCGCCTTGGCCAGCGCCGCCGCCGCCGCCATGGACTCGTAACGCGCGACATCGCAGACGACGGATTCGGCTTGACCGCCGGCCGCCTTGATCGATTCGGCTACGGCTTCGATTTCACTGGCCGAGCGGGCGGCCAAAACGACCTTTGCGCCCGCTTCCGCGAATTTGCGAGCCACCGCCTCGCCAATGCCACGGCCAGCGCCGGTGACAAGCGCCACCTTCCCCTTCAGATCACTCATTTTATCTCCCGGTTTCGCGATTGCGATCACCGGCGGCCACTTGATCGCGCGACCGCCGGATCGAGAGCAAACACAGGAATTGAGATATTTGCCAAGGTTCCGGTTTGCCGATATGACAAGATAGGTTCGACCCACCAGTAGAAAAGACCGCGCCGCATGACCGCACTCGAGGAGATCGGCGAGACCGCCCGCCTTACCGCCCAAATTCTCCTGGAGATCGATGCCGTTCTCTTTCGCCCGGACGAGCCCTTCATCTTCACCTCGGGCCGCGCCAGCCCAGTCTATGTCGACTGTCGAAAGATCATCTCTTTTCCGCGCGCCCGCGCCAGGCTGATGGATCTCGGCTGCGATCTTATCAAGCACGAAACCGGTTTCGAGGCACACGACGTCATCGCCGGCGGCGAAACCGCAGGTATTCCCTTCGCCGCCTGGATCGCCGAACGCTTGGCACTGCCGATGGTCTATGTACGCAAAAAGCCGAAGGGATTCGGCCGCAACGCCCGCATCGAAGGCACCTTTCCAGAAGGCGCGCGCGTCTTGCTGGTCGAGGATCTGGCCACCGACGGTGGCTCGAAACTGAGTTTCGTCAATGCCCTGCGCGAAGCCGGAGCGACTGTGGCGCATAGCTTCGTTATCTTCCACTACGGGATTTTCCCCGCCGGAATCGCCGCCCTCGAGGCCGAAGGCGTCAAGCTGCACGCCCTGGCGACCTGGTGGGACGCCTTGGCGGTGGCCGAGGCGGAAGGCTATCTGCCAGGCAACGGCGCGGCACAGGTACGCGCCTTCCTGGAAGACCCCGAAGGCTGGTCGGCGGCCAACGGCGGCAAGACCGGCGCGGATATCGCAGCGCAGGGGTCATGACGGCTTCGGTATCTTGGGACCCGGAACGCTACCTTGCCTTCGAAAGCGAACGCCTGCGTCCCGCCCTTGACCTGCTGGCGCGCATCCCACTGGCAAACCCGCGCGAAATCGCCGACCTCGGCTGCGGTGCCGGCAACGTCAGCGCCTATTTGTTGCGGCGCTTTCCCGATGCCCACATCACCGGCGTCGATTCCTCGGCCGAGATGTTGGCGCAAGCGGCGGCGACGCTGCCGGACGCGACGTGGCTGAAGTCCGATATCGCCACCTGGGAACCCGAAGCACGGCCCGACCTGATCTATTCCAATGCCGCCCTGCACTGGATTCCCAACCACGCCGAACAGTTTCCGCGATTGCTCGATAGGCTCGCCCGCAACGGCGTCCTGGCGGTTCAAATGCCGCAGAGCAGGCACGGCATCTGGCGCGACACCCTGCGCGTGGTGGCGGCGGAGGGCCCCTGGGCCGGAGCACTGAGTTCCGTGATCGGGCCGGGCAACGTCCTCAGCGCCAGCGAATACTACCGCCTGCTGTCGCCAAGGGCGCGCCGCCTCGATATCTGGGAGAGCGAGTATCTGCATAACCTGCAGGGCGACGACCCGGTCGCCGCCTGGACCCAGGGCGCCGGCCTGCGCCCGGCCCTGGCCGCGCTCGATGCCAAGACAGGCGCCGCCTTTTACGAAGCCTATCGGCTGCGCTTGCGACAGGCCTACATGCCGGAAGTCGACGGCCGCACCCTCTTTCCCTTCCGCCGCCTTTTTGTCGTCGCCGGGCTCTAACCCGCGTTGAAGTGCAGGCAAGATCCGGTTCGGCCAGCGCCCCGCTCCGCCGTTCAAATCTTCGTCAGAACACCAAACAGGACTTTGCCCAAGCCTCCCAAATTATATATGTAAAATTGGATACTTGGCGCCAGCGACAGATTCTCCGCAATTTACGAGCGGTGGCTGAACTGGCGCCCAATACGCGAACTATTTGGGAAGCTTGAAATGAAACAAACGATGCGCTCGGCGATCCTAGCGGCATTTGCGATGATCACTTTCGGCGCCACGGCGCAGGCGGAAAGCTATCAATTCGATCCCGGTCACACAGAAGTTCGCTTCTACTACAATCATGCGGGCTTCACCGAGCAGTCGGGACAATGGAAAATCGTCAAGGGTTCCGTGGACTTCGACCCCGACGACATCGCAGGAACCAAGGTGTCGGTGACAATTGACGCCAAAAGCGTCGATACCGGTGTTTCGGCCCTCGACGACCATCTCAGGACCGCCGATTTCTTCGAGGTCGAGACCTATCCGGAAATCACTTTCGTTTCCACCGGCGTGCAGCAGGTCGGAATCGAATCCATTCGTCTGACCGGTGACTTGACGATCAAGGACAAGACGGCGTCGGTCACCCTGGATGTGACGCTCAACCATCAAGGCGAGCATCCCATGGCGCAATTTTTCGAGTATTACGAAGGCGAATGGGTCGCCGTCGAGGCGCAGGGCGATTTGTTGCGCAGCACCTACGACGTCGGTTTCGGCGCACCGATTACCAGCGATCATGTCCGCCTGGAGATCTCGGCCGAAATGAAGGCCGGCGGCTGGTAACGTCTTTTCGTAGTCGTCTCGCGGGCGACAGCCGGCCATGACCCGACGCACGAACCGGGTCTGCGAGAACCGCACCCAATGATCTGGAACAGCGAGCAAAACTGGGGGTGGATCAGCCGTGTCCTGCATTGGGGCATGGCCGTTCTCATCGTCTTCATGCTCGGCCTGGGCGCCTATGCGGCCAACTTCGTGGACGACATTCGCGACCAGTTCGAGTTGACGCAGCTGCACAAAAGCTGGGGTTTCGTCGTCTTTTGCCTGGCGTTACTGCGAGTTGCCTGGCGCTTAATCAATCGCCAGGCACCAACACCGCCAGCGGCCGCGCGGGCAATCGAGAGAGCGGCAGCGCGCTGGGCGCACCTCGCACTTTACCTCTTCATGATTGCCATGCCCCTGTCGGGCTGGCTGATGGCCTCCGCCTCGCCGCTACAGGATCGCTTCGGCGTCAAGAACAAGGTCTTCGGGTGGTTCACCCTCTACGACCCCTTCAGGCCCGGCAGCGAGCAACTGACCGAGATTCTCGGCCAGTTCCACTTCTGGTGCGCGGTCGCCCTCACCGTCGTCCTGTTGGCCCACCTCGGCGCCGCGCTCATGCACCATTTTGTCAAGCGCGACGACGTCCTTCGCCGGATGACCTTCGGCCGTTCGTGAAGTCCAGGCCGCCGCGTTGCTCTAGGGCCTGTTGAGATTCAGGTTACGGCCTCGGTTCGAGTCAAATTGGCTCGCAGCAAGCAACCATTAGATGGCGGTTTCAGTTTTGACCCACGGTGTGCCTCTTGCGACGACGGCGTTGACCATGACGAGTAGCTTGCGCGCGCAGGCGATGAGGGCTTGTTTGTGAGTTTTCTCGTTTTCAATGAGGCGCTGGTAGAGCGCGATCAGGTGTGGGTTCCAGCGATAGGCGGCTGGGAATGCGGCGGCGTAGAGGGCCTTTCGGACTCTGCCACGACCGCCGGCGATGCGGCGTTGTCCTTTGAAACGGCCGCTGTCGTGATCGTAAGGGGCGAGGCCGGCCAGGGCGGCGACCTGCTCGCGGGTCAAGCGGCCGAGTTCGGGCATGCGGATCAAGAGGGTCAGGGCGGTCGGCAGGCCGATGCCCTGGACGCTTTCGATCAGGCTGTAGCGCCGCGCCAGGTCTTTATGGCTCTTGACGGCTCGAAGCAGCCGAGCGCGCTCAGCCGTGATGATCCCGGTCAAGCGCTTGATTTCGTCCTTGATAAAGCCGCGCTGCTCGGCCCGCTGGACACTCTCCAGGCGGGTCTTCCAGCGTGCCGTGTCCTCGATGAGCTGATCGACCAAGGTGAGTGCCTCGGCAAGGTCCTGGAGGCGCGGATCGGGTACCTCACGGGTTTTCTCACAATAGGCCGCGCAGGTGGCGATCAGGGCTGCGTCGATGCGATCGTTCTTGGCCCGCTGCAGTTTGAAGCCGGCGAAGCAGTGGACCTGCTTGGGCTGGAACACGATGACTTGGACGTTGGCCAGTCGCAGCGCTGCTGTCACAGCCCTTTCGTAGCCGCCACTGGCCTCGATACCGATGCGCTTAACCTTGCGCTCGCCCAGCCACTCCACCAACTGCCTATGTCCGGTGGCGTCGTTGGCCACTTCCAAAAGGTCGTTGGAGCCATGAATGGCGATGTCCAGCTTGTCTTTGCCGGTATCGATCCCGGCAGCCTTTCGGTTATACTTCTTCATCTTCATTGGCCCTTCCTTGTGAATGCGAACCATCGTGTTCAGGCAACCATCCGGGTCTGTGAAGAACCGAACGCGATCTTGCTTACTGATAGCCCTTGCGGCTCAGGAGCGAACGATCCGACGCTCGGCGCCTCCTCCGGGGCGGCCACCCCGGAGGAGGTAGTCTTCATGGATATCTCATCATCGCGGGATTCGCTGATACAAGGAGCGAGAAGGAAGGACATGCTGAGCATATTCGACGCCGAGCGACGCGGCTGCGGGTCAATTGGGCCGAACCCCTTCGGGGCGGGGCGTATTATTGCCAGGGCCGCGTCGCGCGCGGCTTGTGGGGGGCCCACCCCACGGCGCCACGCGCTCCTTGCCCTGGCAAAAATCCGCCTCCGCCGAGACCGCAACCTGAATCTCAACAGGCCCTAGTGGCTCGACACAGAGATTATGACAGTTTCACCGCGAAGATTTTGCCCGCCGGCAAGGCGCGGGTTGCGCGGTGGTGCCAACCACCACAAGCAATCCGCCTCATGCGTCGCACCTGGGCCGCGGGCGGGCAAAAGATCGCGGCCTTCGGTGGGGCCACTCGACCCTCTGGGGGCGTTGCGCTACTTGCCCCGACCTGTCCTCCGAAGCTGCGGCAAAGCCGCAGCGTAGGATGGATGTCCCGCATCGCGCTGCGCAGC
>JAJFGM010000427.1 GCA_021776145.1 Kiloniellaceae bacterium
TTCGCCCACAGGGTCATTCTCTATCGCGGCCTTCTCGGCCTCGAGTCGGCGATTTCGCAATCGGTGGTGCATCCGCGCTGGACCGGCCCGGACGGTTGGGTTTTTGCACCCGACCCCGCCTTTCCGGAGGTCGGCGAGGACACGGTTTGCGGCGAGGATGCCTTGTGGAAGATATATCGCCGCGCCAAACCCGATTTCACCGGCAAGGTCACGGTGCCGGTCCTCTGGGACCGCAGGCACGCGACCATCGTCAGCACCGAGTCGGCGGAAATCATGCGCATGATGGACACGGTATTTGCCGGATTGGGGCGTGGAACCCCACATGCGCCCGGTCAAATGGGCTCCCGCTTTCGCCCCGCGGCATTGGCCCAAGAGGTTGACGAACTCGGCGGGTTTATTCGGGCGCGGGTCAATGGTGCCGTTTACGGTGCCGGCTTCGCGTCCGACCAAGCGGCATACGACCGGGCCATGGCGCGCCTGCACGAGGCATTGGACACATTGGAAACGCGTCTGTCGGACGCGCGCCCCTACTTGCTCGGCAAGCACGTCACCGAGGCGGATTGGCTGTTGTTTCCCACCCTGGTGCGCTGGGATGCGGTCTATTACGGCGCCTTGCGTCTCAACCAGCGTCGCCTTGCCGACTTTCCGGCGCTTGCCGCCTGGACGGCGCGGCTCCATGCCCATCCAGGCGTTGCCGCCAGTGTCAGGCTGACCCATGCCAAGCGGCATTATTACGACAATCTGGATGGTATCAATCCGACCATTGTGCCGCCTGGGCCAAAATCCGACTTCCTGTCGGCGGCATGACCGCCTTTGATCGCCCGGGAGATCAGCCATCGAGGTTGAGAAGGGCCGCGCCGCCGGCGACGACGATGGCGGCCAGAATGCGCGGTCGCCCGAAGGGCTCGCCCAGCATGCGCGTGCCGATAAAGGCGGCAATGATCACGGAGGTTTCGCGCAGGGCTACGACATGGGCCAGTGGGGCCACGGACATGGCCCAAATAACGGTACCGTAGGCGGTGCCGCCAATGAGGCCGGCGCCGAGGCCGGTCTTCCATTGGGCCGAAAGGACCCCGCGCAGATGCCGGCGGCGGCGCCAAAGGGTAAAGGCGATGAGCGGAACGGCCTCGAGAAACAGCAGCCAGCAGATGTAGGCAGCCGCCGAGCCGGCCTGGCGGACACCGAGTCCGTCGGCGGCTGAATAGACCCCGATTGTCATGGCGGTGAGAAGGGCAAAGACGATGGCCTTGATCTCACCATCGCGCGGCACCGTGTGACGGCGAATCAAGGGGGTCAGGCGCGACAGGCTCAAGATGCCCGCCGAGACCGTCAAGAGGCCGACGGTTTGGAGTGGCGTCAGGGTTTCGCCGGCGGCGACCCAGGCGATAACGGCGACCAGCGCCGGCGCGGTGCCGCGGGCGATCGGATAAACCTGGCTCAAGTCGCCGTGTTCATAGGCGTAGATCAAGGTGGCGTAGTAGATACAGTGAACGCCGACCGAAACGGCGAGGTAGGGCCAACTGGCCACGGCCGGCAGCGGCAGGAAGGGCAGCACGGAGGCGCAGGCCACAGAGGGCACGCCAACGACGAATGTCTGCATGACCAGCTTGTCGCCGCCGGACTTGACCAGGGCGTTCCATGCCGCATGGAACAGCGCCGCCATCATCACCAGCAAGAAGACGCCAAGGCTCAGAGTCACGGGGCCCGGACCCGTCTGCTTTGCGAAGGTGTCAGGGCGCCGCCCTTCATTCGTCTGCGGGTTGGCCGGATCCGGCCTCGGTCCAGTGGATGACCGCCACCGCGGCGATGCCGAGCCCGGCGAATCCGCCAACCAGGGGCAGCAGGGTGTCGTCGTAGGCCTGGCTGATCAGCAGGCCGAAAAAGAGAGAAATGAAGGTGGTCAGCGAACCGATAACGGCGGCGGCGACACCGGCGATATGGCCGAGTGGTTCCATGGCGAGAGCGTTGAAATTGCCGAAAAGGATGCCGATGCAGAAAAACGCCGGGGTCAGATAGAGCATCAGCGCCAGCAGCGGCGGATTGCCGGCCATGGCCAGTGTGATGACCAGAAAGCCAAGCGACAAGAGTGTCAGCGCATAGAGTGCCCAGGCCGAAAGGCGGCGCATACCATAGCGCATGACGAGGCGCGCGTTGGTGACCGAGGCGCTGCCGATGGCTAAAGCGAGGATGGCGAAGAAAAGCGGAAAGAGCGCGCCGAGGTCATAGTGGACCTGAAAGATTTGCTGTGACGAACTGAGGTAACCGACAAAGGCGCCGAACATCAAACCGGCCGCCACAGTGTAGCCGATGGAGGCGCGCAGCAGGCAGGTCTCGCGCACGCCCGCGAAGATGCGGGTCAGTGATAGGGGGACTCGGTCCCGCGGCGCCAGGGTTTCGGGCTGGCGGAAAAAGAACCAAACCAGGGCGACGAGACCAAGGGCCAGCAACAGGTAGAAGATAGCGCGCCAGCCAGCGACGAAAAGGATGCCCTGGCCGACCAGGGGCGCCAGCGCCGGAACCATTATGAAGACGGCCATGACCAGGGACATGACGCGGGCCATGGCGCGGCCCTCGAATTGGTCGCGCACCAGGGCCAGGGTGACGATGCGCGGTCCGGCGGCTCCGAGGCCCTGCAGAAAGCGGCCCAGCAGCATGACCTCGAGATTGCGGGAAAAGATCGAGATCAGGCAGCCGGCGAGGAAGACCAGCATGCCGGCATGGATCGCCGGTTTGCGACCGAGGCTGTCGGACAGGGGGCCGTAGATGATCTGGCCGATGGCCAGGCCGACAAACAGCGTTGAAATGATCAGGCTGTTATCGTTTTCCCGTGCCACGCCGAGGGCGCTGCCGATTTGTGGCAGGGCCGGCAGCATGGCGTCGATGGACAAGGCGACAAAGGAAATCATCAGCGCCAAAAGCGTGACGCGCTCGGTTGAGCCCGGTGCCTTGGCCGGGGGAGCCTCGGCAGAGGGGGCCTTGGCCGGGGTTGCGTCGTTTGAGGGCGCCGGGTGCGCGCCGCCGCTCACTTGCTAAGCGCCGCATTGCGAGTCCGCCGGCGGCCGCGAGACCCCATTCAGGTCTCCAGTCCCATCAGGCTGCGGGCGAAATCCCTGGGCTCGAAGGGGCGCAAGTCCTCGGCGGCCTCGCCGACGCCAACGGCGTGTACCGGCAGACCGAATTTTTCGGCCAGCGCCACAAGCACGCCACCGCGCGCCGACCCGTCGAGCTTGGTGACCACCAGGCCGCTGATATCGACCAGGTCCTTGAAGGTGCCAACCTGTGTCAGGGCGTTCTGGCCAGTCGTCGCGTCAAGCACCAGCAGCACGTCGTGTGGTGCGGAGGGGTCGATCTTGCGCACAACGCGCACCACCTTTTGCAATTCGGCCATCAATTCGGATCGGTTATGGAGGCGGCCAGCGGTATCGATCAGCAGCACGTCGTCGCCCTGGGCCTGGGCGCGTTCGATGGCCTCATAGGCAAGTCCGGCGGCGTCGGCGCCGGGCTCCTTGGCGACCACCGAACAGCCGACGCGCTGGCCCCAAATCTGCAGCTGCTCGATGGCGGCGGCGCGAAAGGTGTCGCCGGCGGCAAGCAGCACCTGGTGGCCTTCGCCGCGAAAACGTAGTGCCAGTTTACCGATGGTCGTGGTCTTGCCGCTGCCGTTGACGCCGACGACCAGGATAATGTGCGGCTTGTGCCCGCGCGCCAGCGACAGGGGCGCGGCGACGGGCGCCAGAATCTTGGCGATGTCTTCGGCCAGCGCCTCGCGCACTTCCAGCGGTTCGACGTCTTTGTCGAACTTGTTGCGTGCGAGATCGGCGGTCAGCCGGGCGGCCGTAGCGACACCGAGATCGGCCGAGATCAGCAGCTCCTCCAGATCCTCCAGCGCCGCCTCGTCGAGCCGGCGCTTGGTGAAGATGGCGGTGATGCCCTCGCCAATCTTGCTGGATGAACGCTGCAGCCCGGACCGCAGCCGGGCGAGCCAGCCGCCTGTCTTGGGTTCCTCGCCGCTTTCAGCGCTCATGCCGCCGGTTCCGCGACGCGGAGCGTTACGGGGCCGGCAAGCAGGCCCGCGCCGGTGGCGCCGGTGATGCGCCGGCTCACCACCCGGCCAATGTCATCCGGGCAGAGGGTCGCATCGCTGAGCATGACGGACGCGAAATCCTCGCCGCGGCCGACATAACGTCCGTCTGCGCCCTGTTTTTCGATCAGAATGCGGGCCGTGGTATCGAGGCGGCTGTGGTAATAGCGGGCCAGCGCGGCCTCGCCGGCGCGACGCAAGCGTGCGGCGCGGGCTTTGCGCAGGCCGCTTTCGACCTGCGGCATGCGGGCCGCGGGCGTGGTCGGCCGCGCCGAGTAGGGGAAGACATGCAAGTAGGTCAGGTCGCAATCCTCGATCAGGCGCAGGGTGTTCTCGAACATCGCCTCGTCTTCGGTGGGAAAGCCAGCGATCAGGTCGGCGCCGAAGACGACATCGCCGCGCCGTGCCCTCACGTCCCTGCAGAGTGCGACGGCTTGGGCCCGCGTGTGGCGGCGTTTCATGCGCTTGAGAATAAGATCGTCGCCCGACTGCAGCGACAGGTGTAGATGCGGCATCAGGCGTTCTTCCTCGGCGATCAGGCGCAAGAGATCGTCGTCGAGTTCCGCTGCGTCGATGGAGGAGAGCCGCAAACGTTGCAACTCCGGTACCAAGGCGAAAAGCCGGCGCATCATTTGGCCCAGCGCCGGCCGACCCGGCAGGTCCTTGCCGTAAGACGTGATGTCGACCCCCGTCAGCACCACTTCGGCGACGCCGCTCGCGGCCAGACGGGCAACCTGTCGCACCACCTCGCCGACCGGCACGGAACGGCTGTTGCCGCGGCCAAAGGGAATGATGCAAAAGGTGCAGCGGTGGTCGCAGCCCTGCTGGACCTGCACGAAAGCGCGCGTGCGCGCGGCGAAACCCTCCAGCAGGTGCGATGCGGTCTCCGTCACCGCCATGATGTCATCGACCAGCACGCGCGCTCCGAGATTGTCGGCATAACTCGCGGCGCGCAGTTTTTCCTGATTGCCGAGGACACGGTCGACCTCGGGCATGGCGGCAAAACCCTGCGGGTCGATCTGGGCGGCGCAGCCGGTGACGATGATGCGTGCCCGCGGGTTGTCGCGCCGCGCCCGGCGGATGGCCTGGCGTGCCTGGCGCTCGGCCTCAGCCGTGACGGCGCAGGTGTTGACGATGACGGCGTCGCCGAGGCCGGCGGCACGGGCCTGGCCGCGGATCACTTCCGATTCCCAGGCATTGAGCCGGCAGCCGAAAGTCAGGACTTGAGGATCGCCGTTCCCTCGGCTCATGGCAGCCGGCCTGAAAAGGCCGTTGCAACCGGGCCGGTCATCAGAACATGTCCGTCTTCCCGCCAGGTGATCTGCAATTCGCCACCGGTCAGCCGCACCGTCACTTGACGCCCGGTCAGTTCGCGCCGGGCGGCAGCCACGGCGGCGGCACAGGCGCCGGTGCCGCAGGCCCGGGTCTCGCCGACACCGCGCTCCCAGACGCGTAGACGCAAGTGGTCCTTGCCGTTCAACTGGGCGATGCCGATGTTGGCGCGGTCCGGAAAGAGGGGGTCGTGCTCGAGCAGCGGCCCCAGGTCGGCGAGCGCCACGGCGTCGACGTCGTCGACGAAAAAGACAGCGTGTGGATTGCCGACATTGACCGCTACCGCATCGCTCAAGGGTCCCTGCGACAGATTCAGGTGCAGCGTGTCCGCCGGGCCGGCCAAGGGGATCTCCTGCCAGGTCTGGCGAATTGGCCCCATGTCCACGCAGACGCGGTCTTCGCCGGCGGTGTCGGCTTCCAGGATGCCGGCCAGGGTTTCGATGCTGGCGTGCGGCTTTCCGCTCTCGGCCATAATCAGGGCGGCAACGCAACGCGTGCCGTTGCCGCAGGCCTCGACTTCGCCGCCGTCCCAATTGCGGATGCGCATGAAGACCTCGGCTGCGCCATTGGCCGGCGGCTCCATGACGATGAGTTGGTCGCAGCCGACGCCGGTGCGGCGGTCGGCGATCGCGCGTGCCGACTCCGCTGTCAGGGCGAAGGGCTCGCGGCGCGCGTCGACGACCACGAAGTCGTTGCCGAGACCGTGCATCTTGATGAAGGGGCGTCCACTCATAGTGCGGGTTATAGGGCGATGATGGGCGCCAAGTCCACATCGCGCTGCGCCGACGGATGCGGACGCTGAAGGGTTGTTTGCTCTGGCCAAACACCTTCCGATTCCGTGACCTCAAAAAAACTGTATGGTTAACGTATTGAAATTGCTAGAATTGCTGAAACCGACAGGTAGGAAGGGTCAGTCAATGGGCGAAAACAGAACGCGCAAGTCACCGCTGGAGTTCATCGACAGCAAGACGGTAATGCTGTCGCTGGACGAGGATTTTTGCGATTTTCTGGAAGCGCGCCCGCAGCCGTCGGAGAGCGCCGAAGGGGAAGGCGCCGGTCGGGGCTTGGCCGGTCGGGACTTGGCTGATGGAGACTTGGCCGATCGGCACCGGGACGCCGAACGCAAGCTGGCCGACATCAGCATGGCACTGCACCAGCTGCTGGGCCTGAAAGCGAACTGACCGCGAGGTTCAGCCGGCTCTGCGTCGGGACGGCGTTATTTCACCACAAGATCGAGACTGGCGCGGCTGAGACGCTCGCAGCCGTTGGCGGTGACCAGCACCGAGTGACCCAGGGTCATGGCGTGGCCGCTGTCGCTGTCCATCAAGATCATGTGCAGGAAGAAGACGTTGCTTTCTTCCATCTCTAGGGGATTGCCTTCAAAAAACATTGGGAAATCGACCCAGATCGGGTTGAAGACGGCGCCCATGCCGTAACCGCAGGCGTTGAG
>JAJFGM010000428.1 GCA_021776145.1 Kiloniellaceae bacterium
AGGCGACCTATGAGCGCTCGGCCGATCTGCCGCTCGAAGCCTTCGCCAGCCGCCTCGAGCGTTATGCGCTCTTTGGCGGTTTCGAGGACGGCAAGCTACAGGGAATGGCGGGCCTCTATCCCATGCATCACGCGCGCACCGCCCACAAGGGCATCCTTTGGGGGCTTTATGTGCGCGAGGCGGTGCGTGGTAGCGGGATGGCCGACCAGATTGTCGAGGCCGTGCTGGACTACGCCCGTGGCGAGGTCGAACAGGTCCACGTTTCGGTCATCACCGCCAACGAGAGGGCGCTCGGTTTTTTTGCCCGGCTCGGCTTTCAGGAATACGGCACCGAGCCGCGTGCCATAAAGATCGAGGACAGTTTCTACGACGAACGGTTTTTCGTGAAGCGGCTGACCTGAGAGCGCCGAAGCGACACGACCCATATTCGGCCACATTTTTGTGCGCCTATGGCAAGCGTTGGTGTGCGTGCCGGCGTTGGCCTGCGGCAAAATGCCTGCAAAAGGTGGATTGTCGCCGCGCGGTAAGAACGTTAGAAATAGCGGAATTCCGCGCTTGCCCTATGGGTGGGTCTGGAAGAGACATTTCCCCGGCCAAGGTGACTGGTGGGCCGAGAAGACGGCGATACGCTGGAATGCCGGCCGGGTGGAATAAGATTTGGTGTGATTTGGAATTGGAGATTCGGATGCAAAAAGCGCGCATCTTTAGCGTAGTTATGGCACTTCTGTTTGGCGCCACCGGCGGTTCCGCCCTCGCGGCCGATGCCGCCAAGGGCGAAAAGGTGTTCAAGAAATGCAAGGCCTGCCATTCGCTGGAAGCCGGAAAGAACAAGGTCGGGCCCAGCTTGCACGGCGTTATCGACCGCGAAGCCGGGGCCGTCGAGGGCTACAAGTATTCCAAGGCGATGATGGCCGCGGGTGTGACCTGGGACGATGCCAGCCTCGACGCTTACCTGACCAAGCCGAAAGATTTCGTCAAGGGTACGAAAATGGCCTTTCCCGGCCTGAAAAAGGAAGCGGATCGCGAGGACGTTATCGCCTATCTCAAAGAAAACGCGATGTAGTCATCGCGATTGGGCGGCCATCGTTGCCAAACGGCACCGATGGTCGTTTTGCGTTTTGGCGCCCTGCAAGCCGGCGCTGACTGTGGCCGACCCCTGCTCTCGGGTGAAGGCATGACTTGGTCTTGGCCCTGGTACTTCGGCATGGCGGCGGCCCTGATTGCCAGCCATAGCCTGCCGACACTGCCGGTCGCCCGGCGAGTACTGGTGCGGGGACTTGGCGAACGAACCTATCTGACCCTCTACTCGCTGCTGTCTCTGGCGGTCCTTACTGGCTTCGTCGGGGCCTACGTCGGGATTGGCAGCGGTCCGCAGCTCTACCTGCCGCCTCCGGCTGCCCCATGGGTCGCCGTACTTCTCATGCCCGTGGCGGTGTTTCTCATGCTGGCGCGGGTGACCACGCGGGCGCCATGGTCGGCTGGACGGGACGCTGGCAAAGAGCCCAACGCAGCGGCGCCGGGCGGGCTTGGGGAAATCCACGGTATCTACCGTCTGACCCGGGTGCCGGGCAGCCTTGGCCTGCTACTGTGGGTGGCGCTGCACCTCCTCAACACCGGCGACCTGCGGCGCGTCGTCCTGTTTCTTGTTCTTGGCGCGATTGCACTGCTGGCCATCCTGAAAAACGAGTTCCTGTTGCGCCGCGCGAAGGGCACGCGGGCGGCTGCTTATTTGGCGACGACCAGTCTGTTTCCCGGTGCCGCGCTTTTGTCGGGTCGGCAAGAGCGAAGTCTGTCTGACATTGCCTGGTGGCGTCCGGTCGCGGCGCTGCTGATCTATGCCGTGCTGCTGCTCGCCCATCCCTATATTCTGGGTGTCGACCCGCTTCTGGGTCTGTAACGGCCGCGTTTCCTCTCGCCGCTTCAGTCTCCCATTTCCAACCGCGCCAAACCGTCGCGCGCCTGCCGGGTCCAGGGGTGTTCGCGGCCCAGGGTCGGCTCGGGGTTGGCCAGGGCGCCTTAAAAGTCTTCGCGTGCCTGTTGGCCTTGTCGCATGGCCGCGTGGATCGCCGCGCGGCGCCCCAGTATGCGTCCAAGCAGCGGATGCTCTGCGGACAGGCTGGCACGGCAGATGGTCAAGGCCTCGTCGCTGGCCGCCGCCGCCTCGGCGGCCCGCTGCAGGAGGGCATCCAAGCTGCACCAGCGCGCCGCCTGGAAGTAGATCCCCTGACGCGAAAAGGCCCAATCGGGCAGCGCCGCGGGTTCGGCCTGCTCTGTGCAGAGCCACTGGGAGAGGCCGCGGTAGTCCTCGGAGCCTTGCGGGACCTGCAAGGCCTTGTCGAAGATCGCGCGCGGCGTTTCGCGGTCCGTGAAGGCGCGATTGGCAATAAAACGGCGTCCGCTGTGGGTTGGCCTCATACCGTAAGCCTACACCAGAAATGCCACGGCGGTGCTGTCATTGCGTTGCCCTGGTGGATGCTATCGACGGAGTGTTCGACGCGGTTCGGTCTTGCACCAGCCACGGAAAAGCCAGCATGCTGGGGGTTTCGCGAGTGATCGGGCGGCCGCCAGAGGTCTGGCCGGGTCAAACTGGGAGGAATTGGTTATGGCGCGCGTAAGAGATGTTGAAATTGACGAGGTCCCCGCAGAGTTGCAGGGCGTCTACCGCCGTTTCGCCAGTGACTACGGGCCCTTCCTCAATCAGGTCAGGGTGTTCGCGCATCGGCCGCCGGCCCTGAAACATCTCATGGGGATGCTGCTTGATCTTGCCGATGAAGCAATTCTGCCCAAGCGCTACCTGGAAATCGCCCTGGTGGTCGTCTCCAAGCTCAACGAATGCACTTACTGCGTGGCGCATCACACGCCGCGCCTGGTTGAACAGGGTCTGACGCCAGAGATCATCGCCAACATCCTTGAAGACGAGTGCCCCGGCATGGATGAAGTGGACCTTTTGGTCCGCGACTATGCAGTTCAGGTCAGCGAAAAGCCGCAGTACATGCGCGATGCCATCTTCGAGCGCCTGCGCCAGCACTTCAGCGAAGAGCAGATCGTCGAACTGACCCTGCGCACGGCGCTGTGTGGCTTCTTCAACCGTTTTAACGATGCCCTGCAAATCGGCATGGAGGAGGGCGTCATCGCGGACTTGCGGTCGAGCGGCGCCAGCGAGGGCGACCTGCCGGGCCATGACACCGAAGCGGCGGAGTAAGGTGGCGGTCGATAAAGCAGGCCTCCCACAAAAGAACGGCAAGCTTCTGTCGATTTGATGATGCCGTCCGGGTGCTCTTGCGGGGGCTGGAAGTTCTGCGCAAGGCCTGAGGCAGGCTGTCGCCCTCGACGACGTGTGGCCACGGCCGTCGCGATACAATTGAAACCGAGAACCGGGTTTCGCGAAATCCCGTGGAAACAACGCGGCGTCATAGTCGGCGCGCCGCTTCGGTAAGGGAAGGTCACTTTCCGATGGGGCATCACCAGCGGAAGGGAACCGAATTATGAGAGTCAACGACTATTCAGTTTATCCGGCCAAGGCGGAATTGGGCGTAGCTTTCGCGCAGGCCTGCGCCTCCATCGCCGAGGTGGCCAGATGGGTCGTCGCGGCAACCGACGGGATCATGCGAACTGGCGCCTTGATCTGGAACAGACTCGCGCTCCGGTCACGCGAGCGGGCGGCAATCTCAGTCCTCGCCGGCCTCGAAAGTCACACTTTGAAGGATATTGGCATCGGCCGTTCGGAGATCCGCTATCTCGCGCGTGAGACGGCTCGCCGTGGTGCGTACGATCGCAGCGCGGCCAGGCGTTGACGGTGACTCACGCGTCCCGGCCGATGCCCGCAAGTTGTGACCGCAACGCCGATTCGTCGATCGAAGCGATTGGCAGGCTGACGAAGGCCGAGATGCGCCTGTCGAGTTGCTTGTAGGCATCGGCGAAAGCGAGGGCGATTTCGGCCCGCGTGCCCGTCACGGCTGCGGGGTCTGGGATGCCCCAGTGCGCGGTCATGGGATGGCCCGGCCAGATCGGACAGGAT
>JAJFGM010000429.1 GCA_021776145.1 Kiloniellaceae bacterium
CGGGCGTACGCAGGAAATCGACGAGTTCGCCGACCTCGCGCTTGGCGTTCTCCTGCCCGGCGACATCGGCAAAGGTGATCGCACGTTCGGGTTTTTGCTCCTTGCGCGCCGACCCGGCAAGGAAATCGCTCGGTTCACGACCGCCAAAGCGCCCCGTGATGTTGCGCTGCATCCGGTTCCAGAACCAGAAATAGACTCCAAAAAGAACGACCCACGGCAAGAATGCGTATAGCAATCGCGTGGGACTGGCCTCGTCCTCTGGCAAGGTGGTGACGATAACGTTTTGGGATTCAAACAGCGCGAGAAGGTCGGGGTCGCCGGTTATCGGCACAAGCGTTTCAACACGATCGACCTCACGCGCGCCGGGTGTCGCAGCCACCGGCTTGGAAAGCTGCGCGGTCAATTGACTGCCACGCAATTCGACGGCATTGACCAGGCCCTGCGAGACATATGACTTGAGCTGGCTGTAGGGGACCTCGGTGACCTGCACTTTCACCGCGGTCGATAGCGACAGGTAAAGCAGCAGCAGGATCAAACCGCCGACCGCCACATAGGCCCATTTGGGTATCTTGGTCATCGCGCTCCTTCCTGGGGGATACGCCCGCGTTCGTAAGCGACGCCCGGAGCATCCGATCCGCGGATGCAACGCTTTCCCTCACGCCTTCAAACAATAGGATCAAACTAGCTTTTCAGCCATCGCCAAGCCGTCTCGATGTCGCCGGGCCGAAAACACCGCACCTTGGTCTTGACGAAGGGGCCAACGGCCCGAGCCCACCATCTGACCCGCCTGTCGTTGCCGACAATGGCCATGCGTTCGAAGTCCGTGAGGTGGCGCAGCGAAAATTTGATGTCGCTCCAAAGCGCCTCCAACTCGACGCCTCGAAATTCCGTCATGTCGCACAGCAGGCGGATACGGCCCGAAGTTTCCATGACCGTCTCCAAGTAGGCCACAAGCTCTTCGTAGTCCTCCCCGGTCAGCATCCCCTCGACGCAGATGCCGACGACGTTGTTGCCGCCCTCGGGCAAAATTCGATGCATCCTAGCCAACCTCCCTGGCGGCGCCTTGCCGAGCCGACACTGTCCGCCTGTCCCGATCGGGATCATAGTGTCCCGGTCGGGAAGATCGCGGCAACGAATTTCACGATTTGACACCTTTGCCGCGGCACAATTGACCCGCACGCGAAATTCCCACGATCAAGGGGCTTCTGACGACCCATCGGTTTCATTCGCGCCGCTGTTGGTGCTGGTAGCTCCGCCAGGATTGGGCTTCGATGAAAACGCGCCCGACTTCGGGATGGTTCTGTTTAATACGGCTTTCAAGGCCCAAAATGATCTCTTCAACACGGCTTGAATCCATGCCGTCCTTGAAATCCAGACTCATTGTGAGCAGGACATCCTCTGGCCCCTGATGCAACGTGAGCACCTCGTTCACGCGCGCGACGCCGTTTTGCGCAACCAATACGCGCTGCACTCCAGCGACAAGTTCGGGATGCGCGCCCTCGCCGATAAGCAGGCCCTTGGTCTCGTAAGCAAGGAAAGCGGCGGCCCCTGCCAGGATCACCCCGATCCCCATCGACGCCAGGCCATCGAGTTGCGGTAAGTTCAAAAGCTGACTCAGGAAGATGCCGAGAAACGCGGTTACAAGACCGAGCATGGCCGCGGTGTCTTCGAAAAGGACAGTGAAGATCGAGGGGTCCTTGCTGCCCTTGACGGCCTCGAACACGCCAAGCTTGCCGCGACCGAGGTTGAATTCCTTCCAGGCGATCCACCAGGCGGCGCCCTCGAAGAGCATGGCGAGGCCGAGAACGATATAGTTGATGTAGACATCGGTTATCGGCTCGGGCTGATGAAACTTGTGCCATCCTTCGTAGAAGGACACGCCGGCGCCAACGGCAAAAATGAGAATTGCGACGACAAAGGCCCAAAAATAAATTTCGCGACCATACCCGAAGGGATGCCGGTCGTCGGCCGGTCGCGCGGCCCGTTTGATGCCATAGAGCAAAAGACCTTGGTTGCCGGTATCGACAAGCGAGTGAATGGCTTCGCTGAACATCGCGGAGCTTCCGGTAACAAAGGCCGCCGCGAACTTTGTAACGGCGATCAAGCTGTTGCCGACAAGAGCAGCAATGATGACCTTTTTCGAACCCTTGGACGCCATTGCTGCCCCCCTGAATCATTGTCGTGAAATCTTTGGTGTCGGCGCGACACCGCAGTATCCGAACTTAACGGCCTAGTGGACGCAGGCAAGGCTTGACCGCGGCAGGTGGAATGCCCCTCAATCATCGCGCCGGGCCACCATCGACCCCGCCGCGTCGGAAAGGCGTGTTGATCGAACAGTGACGACCGAGAAAGAGGAAGAGGAAGTGAAGCGGTGGCGATGAAGTGGGGCCTTCGGCGCTCAAGCACCATTGCCGGCGGGTTTCTTCTCGTCTGTATTCTCGCGGCGGCCGGTGCCTATGTCTGGCTGCGCGGCTCCTTGCCGCAAGTCGAGGGCGAAAAGCTGCTTGCCGGCCTAACCGCGCCTGTCGAGGTAGGACGGGACGCCGACGGCATCGTCAAGCTGCGCGCCGAGACACTGAGCGACGCCTATCTGGCACTTGGATACGTCCACGCTCAGGATCGATTGTGGCAGATGGACCTCATGCGACGGACCGGCGCCGGGCGTCTTTCGGAAGTGGTCGGCGAGGCGACACTGGATGTCGATCGCTTTATTCGTACCCTGGGTCTTTATCGCGTCGCCGAAGCGAATTTCGCCGCCCTGCCGCAAGACACCCGCGCGGCCATCGAATCCTACACGACAGGGGTCAACGCCTTCATCTCCCGGCGCGACCGTCCGCTGCCGCTTGAATTTCACCTTCTCGGCTATGAGCCCGAGCCGTGGCGACCCGCGGACTCGGTCGTCTGGGGCAAGCTGATGGCGTTCCAGCTTTCGAACAACTGGTTGTCCGAACTGCGCCGCGCCCGCCTGGCCGAGCATCTCACCGAAGCACAAATCGAGCGCCTGTGGC
>JAJFGM010000430.1 GCA_021776145.1 Kiloniellaceae bacterium
AAACACACTCTGTGCCAAGGCTTGCGAGCTGCGCAGGCTGGCGAAATGCCGGTGGCGCTGCTTCTTTGCGATGACGGCTCGAACCTCGGCGACATGTCGACCGTCTGGTGGCACGAGGACATTCTTCTCCGCGGCGTCTGATCTGAGCACCGGCGGGCGACCCGTCCGGCGGCCGCCATCAAGCTCATTCCCATGCTGCTCGTCGGCCCAGGACCACAATGTCCGGTGGATCGTGTCGCGATAAACAGCTGCCCCTTTCCTATCGGCGGATGGCGCGGGCAGGGCCTCACCAATGCCGAGCTTGTCGCCGAGTTTGTCGCCGAGCCGAACCGGACACAGCGCTGGCACGCGATCGAGCCGCGGCGCCCAACCGTCCGAGCCATAGGTAACTTCCGAGTCCTCGTGCGCTAAACACTCGACGGTCACGCCTGTACGCGCCTCGATGCCCTCCACGAGGCGGAAGAACGCCAATCCCCAATCGCCTGCAGTCGGCAGATCCAACCATGCATGCCACCAGGCCTGCGGTGCCAAAAGCTGCACAATCGGCGGCGTCCTCGCGATCCTGTCGCCGAAGCGGTGTTCCGCCTCTAGGGCGATCGCCTCGAGATCGGCCTCGACCATGGCCGCGTAACGCAACCCCTCCATCAACGCCGCCGGCGGCGCGTCGCTTCGCCCGCCGCTTCGGCCCTCGACCTTCAGTTCCACGATTATTAGACGCCCGCCATCGGTGACGCCAAGAAGATCAATCTTTCCGATGCGTGCATCCGTCCGAAGGGCCTTGAGCGGCACCTGGTAGTCGAGCAGACGGAACCACCCTCCGCCGGGTCGCGGCCAACGCCGTCCCAGATTGACGAGCGCAATCGCGCAATGCTCTTCGAGCCGGTTGCTTTTCCGCGCCCTGGGCACCATCCCCGTATGGTCGACAAAGTATCGCTTGCCGGTGAGTGCGCGACGTGGCGCGGCGTCACGCAGCGCCACGTATTCGGTGCACAGGGCTTCGGGTTCGATGGAAGATATGGCCTCGTCGAGCCCACGGGCGCTCCATCGGCGGCGGAACAGGGTCGGAGACGCTTCCACCAGAGCAGATTTTTTCGAGCCCGCCATCGATCGCCTCACTAGCGCAACGACGGTACTACTTTAGCCCGCCTAGATCGAGCCCTGGCGTTGCCGAACACGCTCGTCGCAGCGCGGTGTGACCTTAGTAGGGCCGTCAACTTTGTCCTTGGTCGGCCATGACGCCTCATTACAAGTCTCAGAAACTTTGGCGCGGCCTTGCGATCCCGCCTTTGTGGATTACGGCGCCCCACAACCAATCAGCATTTATTCTCCATAAGACCGCGGTTCTTCCCGTCACCTATTGTCGCCCTCAGTCTGCGCTTGGTCCCCAAGGGTGGACTTGACGCATCGCGGTCGGGCACGTAACGGCAGCGCGATGTGCGACATCGGGTACTGTGGGATAGCCGGCATCTACCCAAAGGGCGCTGCGCAAGGTGAGAGCCCATGGCCGGCCGGGAGGCTGCAGATCCTCTCGAGAAGTAGTCACCGACCCCAATGCCGCTGCAGCGTTCATCGGGGGCCCAACGCGACGGGCCGGCTCCGACGAGCATGTCAAGATCGCCAAGGGCAAAGCGGCCACTTCGCAAAACAAAGCGGGGATGGTCCTGCTTTGCCCTTTGCTCAGAACCTCACCAACGAGCATAGAAGAGTTAATCTTACTTTGAACGACTTAGGCTTTCCGAAGGCATCAGAGACAGGCCCCACGCTTGACTCCAGTTAGCCCAAGACTCTACGTCTTCAACGAACTTTATAGGGCATGCCGGTTGCGCGACATGAAAAATACATCTCTGATCTTTCATGGAGACTCTTGGACTCCAACGGTAGGCCGGGCAATCGACCGTCGTCTGGCAAAACGCCGCTCGGCTATCATCGCGCTTTTGAACATCGATCCAGAGGTCGTCGAAACACGCAAACCAAAGAACAAGGGCAAAATGCCGGAGACAGTTTTGCTGGCCGACCTGGCGCTCGATGACATCGCCGGCGAGTTGCGGCGTTGCTGGGCCTTGTTGCGCGACGTCAATCGCACCGCTTCCACAGCGCAAGCTTACAAGATACTGGAACAGTTGGAGGCCAACCCCGACAAGGCCGCGGAGTTGATCGATTGCATCGATCCTCGCGTCAGACACCTGATCGAGGAGACCTACCCGGGCGGCTGGATGGCCCTGCAGGTTGATGGGCCTGATCCTCAGATGCTGATCAACGCCATCTCCAATGTTCGCTCATCTCTTCCGAAACCCAAAAAGGGCCGGCCGGCCGGAACCAAGGACTTCGCGTCAGAAAGACTCGCGTCAGCCCTGGCTGACATCTATGAACGCTACACGAACAAGCGGGCAACTCGGCGTTTGTTGGTGGACGAAAGTAAAGAGTCGGAGACCCATGTCGAGTACGGTCCATTCAAGGATTTCGTCGATGAGACCCTGGCGGTCATTCCCCCGATATTGCGCCGGACCCGTAGGGGTGGACTCCGCGGCAGCGACAATTTTGTCCGCACGGCGGTCCAAAGCCGCAAAGTTTGAATCCGGAGTCGCGGCCGAGTGTCCGGACTGACATTTATTCTCCATAAGAAATCGCCGCTAAGGGCCTCTATGAACCTTGCATGCGCAAGGGTTCGGATTCTGTCACTTCACGTCACCGCAGGACCAGCGGGCAGGAAACCTCTGCGCCCCATCCATCTCCGCCTGTTCTAAACCCACCTCCGGCGGCACTTCGTGCCTTCGTGCGCCTACTCGGCCGCGAGGCAGCGCGCGAGGTTCTGCAAAGCGCCGGTCCTGGCGATCCCGACTCCCCGACTGACACCGCGCTGGCCAAGCCCACGGCCGATGCGGATTTGTGAGGGAACTTCCCCATGACCGGGACCAGAAGGAGAAAGCCCCACAAACGTAAACGGACTTTTTGGACCGTCAAAGGGATCGCCGATCATCTGGACGTCTCCACGCGCACGGTGATGCGCTGGATCGCCGATGGCGACCTCATCGCCCATAAATTTGGGCGCAGCACGCGGATCTCCGACGCCGATCTTGCGGACTTCATCCGGATTTGCAGGGAGGGCGAATAAGATGTCATCTCGTGTCACCTCAAGTCATGTTGATTCAATGAATTATATCATATTCGGGAATACTTGTACTGCACAATCATCGCCGGTCTTTTACTTGATGTATTCCCGAATATCACTACATGTCATCTTGAGTCATCCCGACAGCGTCGCTGTCAGTAAAGGAGCGTCCCGATGAACGCGACCCAAGGTCCCGCGACCCTCGCCGATGTCCTCGCCCTCCTGCGGGCCGATAATTCCCTTGCCGGGCATCGCCGCCGCGACCTCTGCTCGGCCCTACGGCGCATGGCGCGGATGACCGGCAAGCCGCTCGAACGCCTGCCGGCCGAGCTGTCGCTGCTGCGCCCGCTGCTGAATGACATCCGCCCCGCGGCGCACGGCATCTCGGCCAAGACCTTCGCCAACCTGCGCTCCAACTTCATGGCAGCCGTTCGCCACGCCGGTGTCGTCGAGGCGCGGCCGCAAGAACTGACGCCGGCCTGGCAGGCCCTGCACGCGGCACTGCCAACACAACGCCTGCGTCACGGCCTTAGCCGCTTCTGCCGCTGGTGCGCGCGGAACGACCTTCTGCCCTCGGGCCTGGACGGCGACAGCGTCGAGATCTTTCGTGACTGGCTGGCGACAAACGCGCTGATCCAGAACCCGCATCGCTATGCCCGCCAGGTCGCCACGCTGTGGAACGAGGCCGTGGAGGCCCTGCCCGATCACGGGCTGCGGGCCGTCGTGCCGCCGGCGGCGCCCTCGAACCGCCCGCGGCGCCTGCCGCTTTCGGCCTTTCCCGATAGCTTCCGGACCGACCTCGCGGCCTACCTGGCAGAGCGCGCCGATCCCGATCCCTTCGATCCGAACGCACCACCCAAGCCCGCCAAGCCTGGAACCATCAAACTCCTGCGCGACCAGCTACGCCTTGCGGCAAACGCCCTTGTCGAGCGCGGTCGTGACCCGGCGACGATCACGAGCCTCCGTGACCTGGTCGAGGCCGAAGCCTTCAAGGAGATCCAGCGCCAGCTTCTGGCTGAGCACGACGGCAACGGCAGCTACTGGGGCGAGGGCGTGCGCAAGTGCCTGATGACGATCGCCAGGCACTGGTGCCGCCTTTCGGACGACCAACTCAAGGAGCTGCGCCTCCTCTCCCGCCGCGTGCCCAAGCCCGAGCCCGGACTGACGGCCAAGAACCGCGCGTTCCTGCGCCAGTTCGACGACGAGGCGAACCTGGCCCGCCTGCTGCACCTGCCGGAGCGCCTTTTCCGCGAGGCAAAACGCGCGCCCGCTGACCTCAAGGCGGCGCGCAAAGCGCAGATCGCACTGGCGATCGAGTTCCTGCTCAACTGTCCAGTCCGCGCCGACAACCTGCTTGCCCTGCAGCTCGACCGCCACATCCTGCGCCCTGCCGGCCCCAGAGGCCCGGCCTTCCTCTGCCTGGAACCGGCGGAGGTCAAAAACGAGGTGCGTGTCGACTTCGAACTGCCGGATCGGCTACATCGCATGATCGACGACTATGTCGCGAACTTCCTGCCGCTCTTCGGGTGCGAGGAGGACTTTCTCTTCGTCACCCGCGAGGGCAAGCAGAGGCGCTACGGCACGCTAGCACTCCAGGTCTGCAGGACGATCCGCAACCGCACGGGCCTCAAGGCGACCCTGCACCAGTTCCGCCACCTTGCCGCAAAGCTCTTCCTGGAGGAACGTCCCGGCAACTACGAGGCCCTGCGCCAGCTGCTCGGGCACAGGTCGATCGAGACGACGATCCGCTCCTATGCCGGCGTCCAGACCCGTCAGGCCGCTCGCCTGCACGACCAGGTGCTGCAGGACCGCCGCGCCGCCCTGCGGCATCTGGACAAGCCGCGCCGCCGGCCGAGGCCGTCATGAGCAAAGGGCCACGCCTTTCCCTGTCCTTCGAGCGCTGGCCAGACGCGGACCTGCGGGCCTGGCGGGCCGCATTCACGCCCGGCGACATCTTCGACGACCACGGCCGGGGTCTTCGTCTCGCACCGACGTCGCGCAACAACTTCAAAGTCGCCTACGCGCGCTGGCTCGGCTTTCTGGAACGCAATGAACCGCAAGCCCTCGCGCTGGCGCCAACGGCGCGCCTCACGGTGGAAAGGCTGCAGTCCCACGTCAGCGAGCTCGCCGAGGGTCGCAAGGCCGTCTCCGTCTTTCACCTCTTGAGCGGCCTGCGGTCTGCCGTCTCGATCATGTTCCCGGCAACCGACTGGACCTGGATGCGGCCGCTGATCCGCCAGTGGGAGCGCCGCGTCACACCGCGGTCGGCGACGCCGACGATCGACTGCGCCCGCCTCTTCGAGCTGGGCCTGGATCTCATGGCGCGGCACCGGCCGCGGATCGCGGGAGCCCGCAGGGCCCGGCAGCGCTTCCGCGACGGCCTCATCATCGCCTTCCTGGCGGCGCGCCCCTTGCGGCGGCGCGCGCTCGCGGCTCTCGCCGCCGGACGCACCCTGAGACGGATCGGCGGCACCTGGATGGTCGTGCTTGGACCCGAGCACACCAAGACCCGCGAGCCGCTGGAGTTTCCCTTCCCCGAGGCGCTGGTCGAGGCACTCGAATTCTATCTCGCCGAGGTGCGGCCTCATTTTCCCGAGGCCGAGAACCATGACGGCCTCTGGGCCACGGCCTTCGGCACGGCGATGAGCGGCGAGGCCTTGCATGAGATGATCGCCAACCGCACGCGCGAGGCCTTCGGCCGGCCCATAGGGCCTCATGAATTCCGCCGCGCCGCGGCGACCACCATCGCCACGCACCGCCCCGAAAAGGTCGGCGCCGCCCAGCAACTGCTGGGACACCGCAACCCCGCGACAACGAGAGACCACTACATCCTGGCCGGCAACCTGCAGGCCTCCAAGACACACCAGCAGGCTCTGGCGGACCTGCGGGAGCGCCACTATCCTCGCATGCGGAGGACCGACAGATGAAATGTGCCGTCTACGCCCGCTACAGCAGCGACAACCAGAACGAGGCGTCGATCGAGGACCAGCTGCGGCTCTGCCGGGCACTGATCGAGCGCGAGGGCTGGAGCTACCTGGAGGCCTATAGCGATCGCGCCCTGAGCGGCGCGTCTCCCTTCAGGCCGGGTTACCAGAGACTCCTGGAGGACGCCCGTAACGGCGCCTTCGAGGCCGTTGTTGCCGAGGCGCTTGACCGCCTGTCGCGCGACCAGGCCGACGTCGCCAGCCTCTACAAGCACCTTTCGTTTCTCGGCATCAAGCTGGTGACCCTGGCCGAGGGTGAGATCAGTGAGCTGCACGTCGGCTTGAAAGGCACGATGAACGCGCTCTTCCTCAAGGACCTGGCGCTCAAAACGCGCCGCGGTCTCGAGGGCCGGGTGCGCCAGGGCAAGTCCGGCGGCGGGCTGTGCTACGGATTTGACGTCGTTCGCCAGACCGATGCCGAGGGCAATCCCGTGCATGGCGGCCGTCGCATCAATGCCGACGAGGCTGAGGTGGTGCGGCGCATATTCCGCGACTTCACTGCCGGCCTGTCGCCGCGCGCGATCGCAAAAGCCCTCAACGCCGATAACATCGTCGGGCCGCGCGGCCGGGCCTGGCGCGACACCACGATCCGCGGCCACGCCACGCGCGGTACCGGCATCCTGCGAAATCAGCTCTATGTCGGCCAGCTCGTTTGGAACCGGCAGCGCTACGTCAAAGACCCGGCGACCGGCAAGCGTCTCGCACGCCCCAACCCGCGTGAACAGTGGATCATCGAGACAGTGCCCGACTTGCGTATTGTCGACGAGGATCTCTGGCAAGCGGTCCAAGACCGCCTCGGCGCCATCCGCAACAGCCCCGGTGTTCAGAAAGCCCGAGCCACGCGCTTCTGGGAACAGCGCCGTGCCCGCCATCTGCTGACCGGTCTCGTGGCTTGCGGCCATTGCGGTGCCAACTTCGCCGCCGTCGGCCGTGACTACCTCGCCTGTTCCGGCGCCCGCGGCCGCGGCAACTGCCCGGACTCGCGCAGCATCAGGCGCAGCGAACTCGAACGCGTCATCCTCGAAGGCCTCAAGGCCCGGCTCATGCAGCCGGATCTGGTCAAGGCCTTCGTCGCCGACTTCCATGCCGAGTTCAATAAGGGTCGGCGCGACATCGAACGCAAGCGCGAAGGCCTGGAGCGCGCCCACGCCGAAACCTGCCGCAAGCTCGACGGCCTCATCGATGCTATTGCCGATGGACTGCGAGCAACTGGCCTGCAGGACAAGCTCGACGATCTGGAACGCCAAAAGGCCGAGCAGGCGGCAGACCTCGCCAAGCCGGTGAACCCACTGCCGCGGCTCCACCCCGGCATCGCCGAGGTCTACCGCCGCAAGGTCGAGGACCTGGCCCAGACACTGGAGAACCCGCGCCTCCGCGATGCCGCGCTGGAGCAGCTGCGCCAGCTTATCGACGGCGTCGTCATGCAGCAGACCGCCGACGGCTTCG
>JAJFGM010000044.1 GCA_021776145.1 Kiloniellaceae bacterium
CGAGGGCAAACGCATGCATCTGGCGCCGGCCGGGCAAGTCCTGCTCGACTACGCCGATCGCATGCTAGCCCTGGCCGAGGAGGCCCGCGCCGCGGTGCAGGACAACCGGCCGCGCGGCACCTTCCGCCTCGGGGCGATGGAGAGCACCGCCGCCGTGCGGCTTCCAAAGCCGCTGGCAAGCTACAATGCGCGCTATCCCGAAGTGACGCTCGAACTGCGCACCGGCAACCCGACGCAACTCTCAACCGCCTTGCTCGCCGGCGAGCTGGATGCCGCCCTGGTGGCGGAGCCCGTTGCCGAGGCCAGGTTCGACAGCATCGTCGCTTTCGAGGAGGAGCCGGTCATCGTCACGCCGGCCGGTCGGCGAAGCATCGATGAACCTCAAGGGACGCCAAGAACGATCATTGTCTTCGAGCACGGCTGTCCGCACCGCCGCCGGCTCGAGGCCTGGTACGCGGCGCGCCAGCAAGTTCCCGAACGCACCATCGAATTGCGCTCCTACCATGCGATGCTCGGCTGCGTCATGGCGGGTATGGGCGCCGCGCTCTTGCCGAAAAGCGTGCTCGGCACTTTCCCCGAAAGCCAGCAGCTGCGGGTGCACGCCCTGCCGCCCGGCGAGGATTCCATAAGAACCCTGCTGATCTGGCGCAAGGGCGTGAGCTCGCCCAATGTAAATGCCTTGGCCGAGATTCTCTTAGCTTAGAGGCAGCGGAAGGGGCCGGCCCCGCTCTAGCCTGACGTAGCACGGCGCCGACGAGGCGGGGCGCCGCCCTACGTCTTCGGGCTGAGCCGGAAGAGGCAGGTCTCATGGCCCTCGGCGGCACAGCGTTCCTCGACGCAATGCAGATCGAGGCGGCGCCCCAGGGTGTCGCCGACCCAGGCGAGGGCGCCGGGGAACCAGCCGGCGTAGCTGTAGCAGAGCTTGCCGCCGGCATCGCCGCCGGATTGCTCGACGAAGCAGGAATGCGCGATCTCGACCGTGCCGAGCCCGCTCTCGGCGTCGACCGCGCTGCCGTCGAACCGGGCCCAGCCGCGCTGCGACAGGCGGCGCAGATAGTGGTGGAAGACCGCCATGCCGGCGAGGCCGTGCGTCTCGGCTTCTTTCTCGCACCAGGTGTAGGCCGACTTGTAACCGGAGTTCCACAGCTGAGCCGCGTAGCGCTCGCGCCCAAGCGCCGACTCCATCGCCAGATGCTGGTTGATGAAGTAGTGGCGCGGCACATAGAGCATCGGCAAGCCGTCGGTGGTCCAGATGCCGGTTTCCGGATCGACGTCTATGGGGACTTGTGGAGCCGCCATCGTGCTATTCCCCCCAGACGTCGGTCAGCAGGCGCAGCCAATTCTCCCCCATGACCTTGCGAATTTTGCGCTCCGGCCAGCCGGCGCGCTGCATGGCCGCGGTCAGGTTGGGAAACTCGCCGATGCTGCGCAGGCCGGCGGGGTTGATGATGGCGCCGAACTCGGTGAGTTGCCGGGCGTAGCCCTTGTCATGGGTGATCCAGCGAAAGAACTCGGGATCATGGCCCTGGGTGAAGTCGGTGCCAATGCCGACTCCGTCTTCGCCGGCCAGCCCGATGACGTATTCGATGGCCTCGATATAGTCGTCTACCGTGGCCTCGGTGCCCTTGCGCAGGAAAGGCGGAAACATGGTGACGCCGATGAAACCGCCGTTGTCGGCGATATAGCGCAAATCCTCGTCGGACTTGTTGCGTGGATGCGCCTTGAGCCCGGCGGGCAGGCAGTGGGTGTAGGCGACCGGCCTTTTCGAGGCGTCGATAACGTCGCGCGAGGTCTTGGCGCCGACATGGCTGAGATCGCAGAGCATGCCGACGCGGTTCATCTCGGCCACGACCTCGTGGCCGAAGTCGCTGAGGCCGCCGTCGCGCGACTCATAACACCCGCTGCCCACCAGGTTTTGTGTGTTGTAGGCGAGTTGCGCGACACCGACGCCGACCTCCTTGAACAACTCGATGTAGTCGAGCCGGTCCTCGAAGGCGGAGACGTTCTGGAAACCGAGAACGATGGCGGTTTTGCCCTCGGCCTTGGCGCGGCGGATATCGGCGGTGCCGCGCGCCTTGAGAATCAAATCGCCATGTGCGGCGAACCAGCGGTTCCACTGGCCGATGTTGCGCATCGTCTCGTTGAAGCCCTCCCAGATCGAGCAGGTACAGTTGGCGGCCGTAACCCCGCCACGCCGCATGTCCTCGAACAGCGAAGGCTCCCACTTGGCGATGATCAGGCCGTCGAACAGGATCAGGTCGTCGTGCAGGTCGCTCATGGTTTTACGGTTCCTCGACTGTGGTTGGTGCCTGGTTAAGGGACGGACTCGGCCTCGCTCTGGCCGACGAGGCGGCCCGACTGCTCGGCCGCGAACTGCTTCACCTGGTCGGCGAAGGCCGTGACCTGCTCGGTCGGGCGCGACGACATTGGATAGGCGATGACATAGTTGAAGGTGATTTGCGGGCGGAACGGGCGGACCACGACGCCATGCTTGAGCCAGGTGCGGGCCGCCAAAGGCTCGATCAGCGCGATGGCCAGATTGGCGGCGACAAGACTGTAGCCGGTGTGCGAGTTCTGAACGCCGATGGTGTGACTGTAGTTTACGCCGGACTCTTTCAGCGCCTGTTCGACTTTGTTCCAGTTCACCCGTCCGGAAGGCAGGATGGAGATAACCTCCTCGCCTTCGAAGTCGCGCGGCGTTACGAAGTCGCGCGTGGCGAGCCGGTGCGTTTCATGAAAGGCGCAGACATGCGCGGCTTCCAGCAAATGTTCCTGCACGATGCCGGCGACCTCGGGAAAGGCCAGCGTCACGGCCAAGTCGGCCATATGGTCTTGCAGCCGGCCTATCACGCCCGACGAGGACAGCGTCTCGATAGAGATGTGAATGTCCGGATTCTGCTCACGGAACCGCCGTACCACCGTCGGAAAGACAAAAGTCGACATTGCCGGCGTCGCGCAAACCCTGAGATCGGCGTGGCTTTGTGTGCGGATCTGTTTGGCCATGCGATCGAGCCGTTCGAAACCTTGGAAATACTGCTCGACACCCTGATAGAAGCGCAGCGCGTCCGGCGTCGGCAACAGCCTGCCTTTGTGGCGTTCGAAAAGCTTGAATCCAAGGTTCGCTTCCAGGTCGGCGATCAGCCGGCTGACGGCGGGCTGGGTCACCGAGAGCGCCCCGGCGGCCCCGGTAACCGAGCCGTTGATCATAACATAACGGAATGCTTCGATCTGCCGATAGCGCATCGCCGGATAATACGCGTCTCGAGCGCCTCGGCAAAGGCGGCGAGAGGGCCAGGCCGATGCCGAAGCCGCCCCACACAGCAAGTTTTATGGGCCGGCGTTCTGCTTCAGGCTCTTGTTACGACGTTCCCACGGTCTCGCGCACGGCGCCACGTGGCCCAAGAAATGGAGCGATTATAGGGCTTCTTCTCATCCTTTACGTGTCTTTTCCGGCGTTTCCCGGAAGTGTGCGCTACGGCGGAGCGTTCACCGCACCACGACCGGGTGCTGCGTCGAAGACGCCATAACAGCCGGCGTTGTGATGAAGCCGCGAGAGATGCGTGGGGTCGGCGACCTGTAATTCAAGCAGTTTGCGCAGCGATCCCTGGGCCTTCAGCGCCTTAAAAAGGATTCGATGGCGACCGCTCATAATATTGCATTATACTCTCATGACTGTTTGCGATTTGCGCTGTGGGTAACAGTTTGGCTAGGCTTTTGGTCTGCTTGCGGCGAGTTCACAACGACAGGGTCGATCATGAAGACCCAACGCGCAGGCGGTGAATGCGGGGATGCGTGCATGGGTGATCAGCGAACTGTTGTCGTAACCGGTTATGGGAATTGGGCCAGGACATCGCCCAATCCGGCAAGTCTGACCTTGCGCGCTTTGGCTTCGCAGGCATGGGGCGATTGCCGCTTGGTGCCGATTGAGGTTCCGGTAAAGACCGGCGGTCTTTTGGCGCTCGTCGAGGATGCTATCCTGACCTATCGGCCGGCGGTCTGGCTGGGGCTCGGTGTGGCCCCGGGTGCCGCCGCGATCCGTGTCGAGGCGGTGGGCATCAACTGCCGGGATTTCGACGTGCCCGACAACGATGACGTGAAGCTCGACGGCGTACCGGTGGTCGACGGCGGTGCCGATGCCCACTTCTCGACCTTGCCGGTCGGCGACATTGTCGACGCCATGCGCGACGCGGAGATCCCGGCTTCGCGCTCCTATTCCGCCGGCACTCACCTTTGCAATCAGATGCTCTACACCTCGCTTCATCTGGCGAAGCGCCATGGCCTGGGGACCCTATGTGGTTTCATGCACGTCCCCTATACGCCCGAACTTGCCAGCAAGCTGGCCGAGGCCGAGGGCCTGCAGCCGTCCATGGCCGTGTCGGTCATGACCGCGGCGGCGCGCATCACCGTCGAGCGCTCGCTGGTGCGCCTGGAAAACGACACCGCCGCGGGGCGCGGCATGCCACCCCGTGGCGCGGGACGCGGCGATGACAATAATGTCGTCTCGGTCGCTGGAGGGTGAGCCGGGCTACAAGAACTTGGGCTACAAGAACTTAGGTACCGTTGACGGAAGCAGACGAACTGAGTTTCGGTTTTCGCGACGCCTCACTACGACGGAGAAAATAAAAAAAGGAAGGGAGTGAGTAAGATGCTGATGAAGTTGAAACGAAGGGCCCTCTTGGCGCTGGTCGCCGGGGCGCTCATCGGCCTGTCCGCCATGGGCGCGCAGGACGCCAGGGCGCAGGGCACGCTGATCTACGGCATGCCGGCGGATCATGACGCTCTTGATCCGCACGCCACGGGCGGCTGGATCACCTATCACGTCACCTACAACATCTTCGAAAGCTTCGTGAAGGAAGACCTGACCGAGGCCGATGTCATGACGCCGAAGCTGGTGCCTGGCCTGGCGACCTCGTGGGAGGTTTCCGATGACGGCACCGTCTACACATTCAATCTGCGCGAGGGTGTCAAGTTCCACGACGGCGAGGCCTTCGATGCCGACGCGGTGATGTTCAACTTTGGGCGTTTCTGGGACAAGGACTCGCCGAACTACTACGAAAAATCCGCGGCCTTTGTCTCGGCCTACACGCAGTGGATCAAGGCGGTCGAAAAAGTCGACGACATGACTGTCAAGATTACGCTGACACAGCCGAACTACGAATGGCTGCGCACCGGCCTGCAGAGCTATGGCCAGCCCTTGATGATCAGCCCCGCGGCCGTGAAGAAATACGGAAACGACGGTATGGCGCTGCATCCCGTCGGCACCGGTCCCTTCAAGTTCGTCGAGCGCGAACAGGGTGTGAAGACCGTGATCGCGCGCAACGACGACTACTGGGGGCGCAAGGCCAAACTCGACCGCGTCATCTTCCGTCCGCTCGAGGATCCGGCGACGCGGGTGAACGCGCTGCGGACGGGCGAGGTCAATTTCGTCGGCGTGCCGCCGTGGGACGATGTCGAGGACCTCAAGGAAGAGGGCTTCGTGCTGACCACCAATGACAATGTGCCGAACTACCTCTTCATTCACCTGAACCATCGCCATGCAATTCTCAAGGACAAGCGTGTTCGCCAGGCGCTCAACATGGCGATCGACAAGGAAGGCCTGGTCCGCGAGATCTATGCCGGCACCGGACGGGTCGAGCATGGCATGCTGTCGCCGGGCACCTT
>JAJFGM010000431.1 GCA_021776145.1 Kiloniellaceae bacterium
CAGGGCCAAATGCAGCTCGTAGCGCTCGCCGAAGGCCTCGATCTCCAGACGCTGGCCATCGCCGACCGGCTGGCGCGACAGCAGGCGCAGATCGGCTTGCAGGTCCGGCGCGGTGGCGTAGGTCAGAATGCGCAGCCCGCGATCCCGGCAAACGGACTCGATTTGCTCGAAGACGTCGCGGTCGTGGATTTCCAGGTCGCGGTTAAGGACCGCACAGCCGGAATCGGCCAGCAGTTCCCGGAACAGCCGCAGTTTGGCTGCCAGGTAATCCTGCATCGTCGCGTGATAGTCGAGGTGATCGCGGGTAAGATTGGTAAAAGCCGCTGCGGTAACCCCGACACCATCGAGGCGGCATTGATCGAGCCCGTGACTGGAAGCTTCGATCACCAGGTGATCGAAGTCGTCGGCGGCCAGGGCCGCCAGGCAACGTTGCAGATCGACGGGATCCGGCGTTGTCAGCGAGGCCGGCCCGTCAGGGCGCGGCGGGACCAGACCAAGGGTGCCGAGGCTGGCCGCCTTATGCCCCAGAGCGATCCAGATCTGGCGGGTAAATGCGGCAATCGAGGTCTTGCCGTTGGTACCGGTTACCGCTGCGACGACACGCGGCTGAGTCCCGTAGAAACGCGCCGCCATCAGGGCGATGCGCCGCCGCGGATTGGTGTCGGTGAGCAACTGCACGGGCTGGCCGTTGTGTGAAAGGGCCGCGTCCTCAAGGCCGCAGTCGGCAAAGCTGGTGCCCTGCGGCGCCAATATGGCGACGGCGCCCTGGCGCACGGCTTGCGCCGCAAAGCGCCGACCGTCTGCTTGCGCACCAGGCAGCGCGGCGAAGAGAAAACCCTCTTCGACTTTGCGGCTGTCGAGCGTCAAGCCGCTGATTTCGATGCTGTGCAAGGCCGCCACCGATTGCATATCCGCTCTGGTGTCTCCGGTCAGCTCAGTTAAACGCAAGTTTGTGCTCCTCGGCCTTGGCCATTGCCCTGACCAGCAAGCGATGGCTATCGCGGTCCTCGAGGGCCGTGTCGGCCGGCTGCACCCCGACCAGCGGGCCCATGCGCTCGACCACGCGGCCGACGACCGGCGCGGCGGTCCACCCGCCGGTGGCGAAGCCGTGAGTGCTTTTGTTGCCCTTGGGATCGTCGAGCATGACAAAAACGACGTAGCGCGGGTTGTTCATGGGGAAAGCGCCGACGAAGGACGAGATACGCGCGTTACGCGCGTAACCGCGCCCGACTGCTTTGTCCGCCGTTCCGGTCTTGCCGCCGACCAAGTAGCCTTCGGCATCGGCTTTGCGCCCGGTACCATCGGTCACAACGAGGCGCATCAGCTGACGCATCTTTTGTGACGTGGCGGCGCTGATGACACGTTTGCCGGCCGGTCGCTGTGCCGCCGACTGCTTGATCAGGGTTGCCGGTCGATAGATGCCGCCATTGACGACGGCGGCCACGGCTGTGGCCACCTGCACTGGGCTGACAGCCAAACCGTGGCCGTAGGAAATCGTCATGGTGTTCACTTCGCTCCACGGCGAAGGCACCAGGGGGTGACCGATTTCGCTCAGCTCCAGCGACGGCGCGCGCAAGATTCCAAGCCGCCGCAGGTATTCCTGCTGCAGATCGGTGCCGCCCTGCATGGCCATGTGGACGGTACCGATATTGCTCGAAAGAATGAAGATTTCGGGGATCGAAAGCCACTTCTTCTTGGGCTTGTAGTCGCGAATGGTGAAGCGCGAAATGCGGATCGGATCGCTAACGTCATAACCGTCGTCAAGGCTGACGACACCGGCGTCAAGCGCCATGGCGGTTGTGAAGATCTTGAACACCGACCCCATTTCGTAAACCCCGAGGGTCGCCCGGTTGAAGCGAGCGTCGTCGCCGGCGGTTGCCGGCTGCGCCGGATCGAAGGTCGGCAGCGAGGCCATGGCAAGGATCTCGCCGCTGTCGGCATCGAGGATCAGGCCGGCCGCGCCGATGGCACGAAAACCTTTGACGGCCGCACCCAGCTCTTCCGCCAAAAGATGCTGGAGACGTAGGTCGAGACTGAGCTCGAGGCGCTGATCCGTTCCGCTCAGGCTCTCGTCGAAGGCGCGCTCGATCCCGGCCAGGCCGTTGTTGTCGAGTCCGGTGAAGCCGACGCTGTGGGACAGCAGGCTGCCGTGCGGGTAAAAGCGCTGTTCTGCGCGGCGAAATTCCAGACCGGGGATGCCCAGCCGGTTGACGTCGTACTGCTGGGTCGGCGTCAGATTCGGTTTCAGCCAGACGAACTTGCGCCCTGACTTAAGCTTGGCAAGCACCTGCGCCTGTGACAACTCGGGCAGGATCCGCACAAGCTGTTTGGCGGTGGCCTCGGGAGAGCGCACTTGACGTGGGTTGGCGGAGAGCGAAACCGTCGGCAAGGTGGTTGCCAAGACGTGGCCGTTGCGGTCGGCGATGTCGGCACGGAAGCTTGCGTCGTCTCCAGACTTCGTCGCCGTCGCCATGCGGGGCGCCTCGCCAAGGCCACTGATGCCGAGATCGACCAATCGCCAGCCGACGGTGAGGAAGGCAAGGGCAAAGACCATGCCGGCCACGAGAATGCGGGTACGGCCGGTTTCCAGCGCCTGTTTGGTCGATTCATCAAGATTGCATATTTCCGACCCGTCGGCGCCCAGGCAGGGACCGACGGGACCGCCGCCGCGCGGGCGCGTCAGATAGGGGTTGCCCAAATTGCCAGCCTTGGAACTGCCAGCCTGGGAACTGCCAGCCTTTGGATCGCGGACTCCGCTATTACGATTCGATGACCGCCGCATCATTGCATCTGTCCAGTGGAAACCAGCGTGGCCTCGGACGTCTGCCGCCGAACCATGCCTTTGTGCAAACCCGGCGGCGTCTTGGGACGCGCCTTCGGACTCGTTTCAGTATCGATGTCGAAACGCGATGGCAGGTCCGCGAACTCAATGAACTGCGCTGCCGTGATTGGCCTCATCTTGAGATGCCGCTTCGCCAGATCGGCGATCTGCGCCGGCCGGTTTAAGTAACTCCATTCGGCCTGCAACACCCGTACCGCCTCATCGTGAATGGCGGTGCCGCGCTCCAGGGTCCGCAATTCGGCGTGCAGTTTCTGCACCTCCGACGAAATCTGAAAGACCATGGTGACGGCCAGCGTCGCTGTAATCATCCAGCAGATCGCGGCAAGCCTTTTCATTGCACGCCCCGCGCGCCGGACTTCGCGCCTCGCCCTGAGCCCCGTCCGGCATGTCGACGCGGGCTGTGTTTTGGCGACTTGCGCGGTGGCCAGGCTTGTGCCGCGGTACGCACGGCGGCACGCAACTTCGCGGAACGGGCGCGAGGGTTGGTCTCGCATTCAGCCGGACCCGGCTTGCGCACACCCCTAAAAAGAGCGGTGACGGTCGCGGAGCGACCTTCACCGGCAAGTTCACAGGGAGCAAGCGATACCGGCAAGTGGCGAGAGCCGCGTCCGGCCGATCCGGTGCGGTCCCGCAGAAAATCCTTCACCACGCGATCTTCCATCGAGTGGAAACTGGTCACCACCAGACGC
>JAJFGM010000432.1 GCA_021776145.1 Kiloniellaceae bacterium
CCGCAAAAGCGCCGCGCCGTAACCGGAGCCCCGGCGCCGGCGGACTCGAGGCCAGTGAGATCGACGGCGGCGCGGTCGGCGCGCTTGCCGACCTCGAGCGACCCGAGATCGCCCCGCCCCAGGGTATCCGCGCCGCCGCGCGTCGCAATCTCCAGAACCTCGCGCGCGCCGATGGCGTCGGCGCCGAGGGCGACGCGCTGCAACAGCAGGGCCTGGCGCGCCTCGGCAAGCAGGTTGCCGCTATCGTTCGAGGCCGAACCGTCGACCCCCAGGCCGACCTTGACGCCGCGGTCGCGCAGGGCACGCAGCGGCGAGATACCGCTGCCCAGGCGCATGTTGGAGCAGGGACAGTGGGCCACGCCGGTCAGGCTGCGGGCGAAGAGGTCGATCTCCTTGTCATCGAGCTTGACGCAGTGGGCATGCCAGACATCGGCGCCGGTCCAGCCCAAATCCTCGGCGTACTGCCCGGGGCGACAGCCGAACTTCTCCAGCGAATAAGCCACATCCTCGTCGTTCTCGGCCAGGTGAGTGTGCAGCATGACACCTTGGTCGCGGGCCAGAAGGGCGCTGTCACGCATCAACTCGCGGCTGACGGAAAAGGGCGAACAGGGTGCGATGCCAACACGGACCATGGCGCCGGGGCGGGGATCGTGAAAGGCTTGAACGACGCGCAGGGCATCTTCCAGGATGACCGCCTCCGCTTCGACCAGATCGTCGGGCGGCAGGCCGCCGTCGCTTTCGCCGATGCTCATGGCGCCGCGCGTCGCATGCAACCGCAGGCCGACATCGCGCGCCGCCTCGATGGAGTCGTCGAGCCGCGCGCCGTTGGGAAATATATAGAGGTGATCGGCGGAGCAGGTGCAGCCGCTGAGCGCCAGTTCGGCCAAGCCGACCTGGGTTGAAAGGCGAATCTCCTGCGGTCCGAGACGCGCCCACAGCGGATAGAGCGTCTGCAGCCAGCTGAAGAGGCGCGCGTCCTGCGCCGCCGGCACGCATCGCGTCAGGTTCTGGTAAAGATGATGGTGCGTGTTGATCAGCCCCGGAACCACCAGGTGACCGGCCAGATCGAGGATGTCGTCGGCCTCTGCCGGCAGCTCATGGCCCGCGCCCACGCTCTCGATCACGCCATCGCGGACGAAGAGACCGCCGCCGGCAATTTCGCGCCGCGTCGCGTCCATCGTGACCAGAAAATCGGCATTGCGAATCAGTAGAGTCGTCATCGGCCGCCTTTCTCCGCAAGGGTCTCCGCGCCTTAATCGTCCGCCATGCCAGTGCGAATCCAGGCGCCAAGCCGGGCGCGTTCCTCTTCGGTCATGCCGGTCTTGTTGCCGAGCGGCATGGCCTGGGTCAGCACGGCCTGCGCCAAGACCTTGGGTGCCCAGGCCTTGAGCTGGTCGGCGGAATCGAACATGACGCCGCCCGGTGCTTCTTCGAAATCCTCGTCGCTGGGCTTGGCTGAATGACAGGACAGGCAGCGGACTTGTACCAAGGCCAAGGCCTCGGCGGTATAGACATCGTCCTCGACAAGGATCTCTCCGCCGGGCTTCCAGGACGAGAAGACCGTCAGCGCTAACATCAGCGCCGCCGCCACGGGCCACTGCCAGAAGATCGCCGCGCCCTTGTCGCCGGCATTGTGGCGGTTGAAGAAATCCCTGACGATGGCGCCGATGGCGAGAACAAAGGCGACGATGGCCCAGTTCCAGGCGTGCCCGAAGGTGACCGGATAGTGGTTCGAGATCATCATGAACAGCACGGGCAGGGTCAGGTAGTTGTTGTGCGTCGAGCGCAGTTTCGCGGCCTGCCCCAGGGCTGGATCCGGCGTGCGCCCGGCGATCAGATCCGCGACCACGATTTTCTGATTGGGGATGATGACCATGAGCACGTTGCCCGACATCATGGTGGCGACCATGGCGCCGACATGCACGAAGGCGGCGCGCGCCGAGAACGCCAACCCGAAGAGATAGGCGGCAAGGGTGATGAACAAAAAGAGCACCGCGAACATCACCGCCTGATGCCGGCGTAACGGCGAGCGGCACAGCAGATCATAGACGATCCAACCGGCGGCCAGGCCGGCGAGCGATACCGCGACGGCCTGCCAGGGCGCAAGGTCGAGTACCGTGCGGTCGATGAGGTAGCTCTTCGCGCTCCAGTAATAGACCACCGCCATCAGGGCGAAGCCGGAAATCCACGTCATGTAGGATTCCCATTTGAACCAATGCAATTCCTCCGGCATTTGCGCCGGCGCCACGAGATACTTCTGGGCGTGGTAGAAACCGCCGCCGTGCACCGACCAGTTCTCGCCCTGCACGCCCTCGGGCAGAGTTTCGCGCCGACGCAAGCTGAGATCGAGCCAAACGAAATAGAAGGAGGAGCCGATCCAGGCGATGCCGGTGATGACATGCAGCCATCGCAGCAACAGGCTGATCCAGTCCTGCAGGTGCGCCTCCATCCTCGTCTCCTCGCTGGTCCAGTTTCACCGCCGCGTATCCTAACGACCGCTGAACGACGCGACGTTGCGGATTTCGGCCTTTGCCATCAAATTATATTTGATAATGCCTCGCGTCGCCGCCGTTATGCTGACCCGCAACCGATTTCGCCAGGACCGAAAGACCGAGATGACCGCCCATCGCTTCAAGAACAAGGCACCGAGCAGCTTGCCAAAGGCTGACTTTGTCGGTTTTTACGGCGGGGTCTACGAGCATTCGCCGTGGATTGCCGAAGCCGCCCATGACGCCGGACTGCAGACCGCGGCCGACACCGCCGCGGGTCTATCGGCGACCCTGCGCGCCGTCGTCGAAGCCGCCGACCGGGCCAGGCAACTAAGTCTGCTGCGCGCCCATCCGGATCTCGCGGGCAAGCTGGCGTTGGGTGGCGGACTGACCGCCGAGTCGACCTCCGAACAGGCCGGCGCCGGCCTCGACCGCTGCACGCCGGTAGAGTTCGAGCGCTTCCAAACGCTCAATCGGGCCTATAGGGAAAAGTTCGATTTCCCCTTCATTCTCGCGGTCAAGGGCTACCAACGCGGCGAAATCCTTGCGATATTCGAACGCCGGCTAGAGCATGACCTGGAACAGGAATTGCGCGAAGCACTGGATCAGGTGCACCGTATTGCCTACCTGCGCCTCTGCGCGCTGGCCGAGGCGCAGCACGACGCGGCAGGCCGCGCGAAAGAGGAAATGGCATGAACAACGACGACCTTCCGGCTTTCGCCAAGGGCGCGGTCAATCTCGCCTCGCCGAGGCTCGGCAGCGAAGCGGTGCGCGCGTCCAACGACTTTTTCGCCGCCAAGGAACGCATGCTGCAGGACAGCCCGGCGGTATTCATCGCCGACAGGTTCGACGACCACGGCAAGTGGATGGACGGCTGGGAAAGCCGTCGCCGTCGTGACGGCGGCGAGGACTGGTGCCTGATCCGCCTTGGTGTCGCCGGCCACATCCACGGCGTCGATATCGACACCAGCCATTTCACCGGCAACTATCCGCCGGCCGCGTCCCTCCTGGCCTGGCTCGGCGACGGCGAACCAAAGGACGATACCGCCTGGCACGAGATCGTGCCGGCCACCACGCTGGGCCCGAGCGCCCATCACTTCGTCGCTGTCGCCGCGACCGGCCCGTGGAACTGGCTGAAACTCAACATGCACCCGGACGGTGGTATCGCCCGCCTGCGTGTGTTTGGCGAGCCCTTCCGCGACTGGAGCGACAGTTCGGCCGACGCGCTACACGAGCTCTCGGCGCTAATGAACGGCGGCCGCGTCATCGCCTACAACGATGCGCATTACGGCGACGTCTGGGCCGTGCTGAGCGAAGGCCGCGGCGTCAACATGGGCGACGGTTGGGAAACCCGGCGCCGCCGCGAGCCAGGCAGTGACTGGTTGATCGTCACCCTGGGCGCGCCGGGCACAATCGAGCGCATCGAGGTCGACACCGCTCATTTCAAGGGCAATTTTCCCGACAGCTGTTCGCTGCAGGCGGCCTATGTCGACAGCGGCAACGAGGGTTCGATCGTCACTCAATCGATGTTCTGGCCAGAACTGATGGGCGAGGAGAAGCTCGCCGCCGACGCCATCCACAGTTTCGAGAACGACAAACTCGCGGCTCTTGGCGCAGTCACCCACATCCGCTTGAACATCCACCCCGACGGCGGCGTCAGCCGCTTTCGCGCTTTCGGTCGCAGACAGACCTGAGCCCGGCATCATGCGCGACACGGTCCAACCCCTGCAAATCCAGCCCGAGCCTTTGACGGCGGCGACCTTTCGCCCCTTCGGCCGCGTTATCGAGGCTGCCGAAGCGGCGCAGAACTACCTGATCAACGAGGGCACGACACGGCGTTTCCACAACCTCGCCACCCTCGACGCCGAGGGCGGCACGGCCATCGTTTCGATCTTCCGCGGCACGCCGCGCCCGCAACCCATCGCCCTGCGCATGCTGGAGCGCCATCCCCTGGGCAGTCAGTCGTTCATTCCGCTGTCGCGCGAGCCTTGGCTGGTCGCCGTCGCCAGCAGCGAGGATCCCGGCCTGGCCGATATCAGGGTTTTTCGGGCCCGCGGCGACCAGGGTGTCCACTACGCCCGCAACACCTGGCATCACCCGCTGCTGGTGCTCGTGGCGCGGCAGGACTTCCTGGTGCTCGACCGCGCCGGCCCCGGAGACAACCTGGAAGAGCTGTGGTTCCCGGACGGCGCGACAGCACAAATCGCCGTGACCGCTCTCTAGCTCTAGCTCCTGCGCTTAACAAGGACAGCGCAAAGGGAGCTTATACGCCTCGCCTGGGCGCGCCGCAGGAAGCTTTGTCGATGCGAACCTCGCGACACAGACAAATATTTCAACGCGCCGTCGAGGACTTGATCGACGCGCAGGCCCAAACCCGCGCCAGGGCTGCCGGGAAGTAGACCCGGACCGATTGCGACCTGCAGGCCGCAATCACCTGTTCCGGTTTCCCGCTTGGCCGGTTGCGGCGGCGCTACTCCGCCGCCTCCCCCTCGCCGGCCGCCATTTGATGGCTGACCAGACGGGCGTAGAGGCCGCCGCGCTGGAGCAATTCAGCATGGTCGCCACTCTCGACGATGCGTCCCTGCTCCAGAACGACGATCCTGTCAGCCTCGCGGACCGTCGACAGACGGTGTGCGATGACCAGGGTCGTGCGATGCGACATAAGGTCGGACAGGGCCTGGTGGACGGCCCGCTCGCTGGCCGAATCCAGGTGCGAGGTGGCTTCGTCGAGGATCAGGACCGGGGCGTCCTTGAGAAAGGCGCGGGCGATGGCGACACGCTGGCGCTGGCCACCCGAGAGCGCGAAGCCGCGCTCGCCAACCGGCGTATCCAGCCCCTCCGGCAAGGACGCAACAAACGCCCCGAGCGCCGCCCGCTCGACCGCGGCCGCGATCTCGGCCGGGCTCGCCTGCGGCTTGGCGATCAGCAGGTTGGCGCGCAGCGTATCGTTGAACAGATAAGTGTCCTGCGCCACCAGGGCCACGCCCTGGCGCAGCTCGTCGAGGCGGAAGTCCCGCATGTCGACGCCGTTCAGCGCCACGCGACCCTGATCGGGATCCCAGAAACGCATCAATAGGTGCGCCAGGGTGCTCTTGCCGGCGCCGGAGGGACCGACCAGGGCGACGGTGCCGCCGGCCGGCAGTTCCAGGTCGACCGCATCGAGCGCCGGGCGCTGGGTGCCGGGATAGGCAAAGGTCACGCCCTCGAACGCGACCGTCAAACGGCCACGCTCGCTGGCGGCGAAGTCGCGCGGGCCGTCGCGCACCGGCACCGGCTCGGCGTAAACCGACTTAAGGCGCCGGGTCGCGCCCAGGGTATCGGCCAGTTGGCGCCCAACGTCGGCGATCTCGGAGACCGGCAGGAAAGCGGCCATGGCAACAAGCGCCAGGAGCGGCATGTAGGCGGGCTCGACAAGTCCTTCGCTGGCCAGCGGCGCGGCCACAGCCGCCACCGCCAACACGCCGAGGCCCGAGACCACCTCGATCGCCGTGGCCTGCAGCGTCAGGTCGCGAAAGAACGGCAGGCGCACCTGATGATGCCGATCGACCAGATCGAGGAATTCGGCGCGGCGGCGCGCGCCGGCGCGAAAGGCGATGATCTCGCCCAGACCCTGCACCGTTTCGACCGTGTGCGCCGACATGCCGCCGAGCACTTCGCTGGCGCGCGACGCCAGGCGGTCGATGCGCAGGCGCAAGGCAAAGGGCGCCAGCCCGACCGCCGCCAGGAAGGGCAGCAGGGTCAGCGCCAGGCTCCAGTGAAAGGCCGCGAGCAAGGCCAGGACGGCGCCCGGCACCAGGATCGCGACGAAGGCCGGCGCGATGGTGTGGGCGAAGAAATACTCGACCTTTTCGACGTCCTGGGTCGCCAGGTTGACGATGTCGCCGCTGCGATGCCGCAGCATAAAGGCCGGCGAGAGTTCGTCGAGCTTGCGAAAAAGGCGGATACGCATATCGGCGAGCAGGCGGAATGCCATGTCGTGGGCGATCCAGGATTCCAGCCAGTGCAGCAGGCCGGCGAGCACCGCCAGGCCAGCCAGAACCGCCAGCAGGCCGAAGAAGGGCTCGCCCAGTTTGACCGCCGCAACGGCCAGTGCCGAGAGCACGCTGACGCCGATGAAGGCGCCGACCCGGCCGACGCCGAGGCCAAAGGTGAGAACCAGCCGGCCTTTCCAGGGCTTGACGAAGGCCATCAGCTGACGCAAGGCGCCGCCCCACCCCAGACCCTCCGCTCGGAGCAGCGATTCCGGGTCCTCCTGGCTCGCCACGCCGACCGGCACCTGCGGCGCTTCGGTCTCACCCGCCACCGCTGCGAAGTCGACGAGCTGGCCGCCTTCGCGGTCCCGCGCCTGTTCGGCCATGAGTTGGCCATAGAGGCCGCCCCGCGCCATCAGCTCGGCATGGCTGCCCTGCTCGGCAATGCAGCCGTCGTCGAGCACGAGGATGCGATCGGCCCCGATGACGCTGGACAGGCGATGTGCCAGGATCAAGGTGGTGCGGCCGACCATGAGACGGTCGAGGGCCTGTTGGATAATCGCCTCGTTCTCGGCGTCGACCGCGGAAAGCGCCTCGTCGAGGACCAGGATCGGGGCGTCGCGCAACAGGGCGCGGGCAATGGCCAGACGCTGGCGCTGGCCGCCGGACAGTCGCACACCTCGCTCGCCAACGATGGTGTCGTAGCCCTGCGGCAAGGCGCGAATGAAGTCGTGCGCGTTGGCGGCCTTGGCGGCGGCCTCGAGTTCGGCGCTACCGGCGTCGGGCTTGCCGAGCCGCAGGTTGTCGAGCACGCTGCCATGGAATAGCTGCGTATCCTGACTGACCACGGCCATCTGATCGCGCAGCGCCGCCAGTTCGAGTGTCGTCAGCGGCACGCCACCGACGCGGATTTCGCCGGCGTCGGGGTCCCAGAAACGCAACAGCAAGCGCACGACCGAGGATTTGCCCGAGCCGCTGGTCCCGACCATGGCCACTCTTTCACCGGCGGCGATTTCGAAACTGAGGCCGCGATGCACCTCGCCGCGACCGCCGGGGTAGGTAAAGCACACCTGATCGAAGCTGATTGTCGGCGTCAAGGGGGCGGCGTCACGCGGCCGTGCCGCCGCGTCGGTCACTTCGGG
>JAJFGM010000433.1 GCA_021776145.1 Kiloniellaceae bacterium
CCCTTTTGATTGAGCACTTCGCCCATCGCCATCGGCGTCTGGTCGTTCTGCCACGAGACCGAGAAGAAGTTCTTGTGACACAGCTCGCCAGCCAGGGGTGAAGGTCCGGCATTGGCGGAAATCAGGAATTTGCCGGCATCGATCACTGATTTGCGAGATGCCAGAAGCACGTGCGACCAGATGTAGCCGGTGACGAAGGTGACGTCGTCCTGCTTGACCAGCTTGTCGGTCTTCTGCTTGCCGACTTCCGGTTTGAAGCCGTCATCTTCCATGATGACGACAACATCCTTGCCAGCCATCTTGTGGCCGATGTCGTCGAGCGCCAGCGACACGGCATCGCGCATGTCGTTGCCGATCACCGCGGCCGGGGTCGTCAAGGTGGTCACGAATCCGATCTTGATGGCGTCCGCGGCCACGGCCGCTGCCGGGCTCAACAGAGCCGCCGCGATAACCGCGGTAAGAGTTTTTTTCATGCTGTCCTCCTGTCCTGAAACCGAACCATTTCCCTAGGGTCTGGTCATTTTTTGTTGATTCCATCTGCAAAACGGCACCGACGCCGAGTATCGCGCGACGCCGGCGATCCTTGCTCGTTGCCGCTAGCTACATGCTGCGCCCTCGCCGCATGCCGCTCGCGGACCTAATGGTCAGCGGAGTGGTATCGGCCAAGTATGCCAACGTTTTCCCCTGCGCTGACAGCGCACGTTGAACGACGACATATTGCACTATACTGCATAAAATTTGCTTGAGATAGCCCTTCTCGCCGAAAAATAAGAATTATATTCCATCCTCTGTGCTCTTCATCCTGGGTCAGAATCGCAGGGGAATGCAAGCCATCTTCCTTGAACTTCGCCGTATTGCGCGCACTATACTGCACAAGCTCGTCCGTTCCGACCGCCGCGGGCAAGAACCATGGAAAGAGAAATGCCCGAAAGCCCATTCGTTATCGCTGGCGGTGGCATCGGCGGCCTGGCGACGGCGCTGGGGCTGGCGCGGAAGGGCTTGCCTTCGCTGGTTCTGGAGCAATCGGCCGCGTTCGGCGAGATCGGTGCCGGCATCCAGCTCGGCCCCAATGCTTTTCATGCTTTCGATTATCTGGGCGTCGGCGATGCCGCGCGCGGCATGGCAGTCTACATCGACAAACTGCGCCTGATGGACGCCGTCAGCGGCGCGGAAATCACCCACATCCCTCTTGATGAACCGTTTCGCGCGCGTTTCGGAAATCCCTATGCGGTCGTTCACCGTGGCGACCTCTATGGCGTGCTGCTGCAAGCCTGCCGCGACAACGACCTGATCGAGTTACGCGCCAACTGCAGGGTCGAACGCTACAATCAGACGGCGGGCCGCGTCACCGCCCTGCTCGCTGGTGGTGATCATGTCGGCGGGCAGGCGTTGATCGGTGCCGACGGTCTGTGGTCGAACATTCGCCGGCAAGTCGTCGATGACGGCGCGCCCAGGGTATCCGGCCACACGACTTACCGATCGGTTATCCCGGTCGATGAAATGCCCGAGGATCTGCGCTGGAACGCGGCAACCCTTTGGGCCGGCCCCAAGTGTCACATCGTCCATTATCCGCTGTCGGATTGGCGGTACTTCAATCTCGTTGTGACCTATCACAACGACGCGCCCGAGCCGGTCGCCGGCAAGCCCGTCTCCAAGGACGAGGTGCGGCGCGGTTTCGAGCATATCCATCCACGCGCGCGGGGCATAATCGATCTGGCGGACGATTGGAAGTTGTGGGTGCTATGCGACCGCGATCCAGTAGAGAACTGGGTCGATGGACGTGTCGCCCTGCTCGGCGACGCCGCTCACCCCATGCTGCAGTACTACGCCCAGGGCGCCTGCATGGCCCTGGAAGACGCCGTCTGCCTGTCCCACATGATGGAAACCAGGGACAGCATCGAAGCCGCATTCGAAGCTTACCGGGCCCAGCGGGTGGTCCGTACGGCGCGTGTTCAGCTCGGCTCGCGCGCCATCGGCGATCACATCTACCATCCCTCCGGGGCCCATGCCCTGGTGCGCAACGCCATCCTTCGCGACCTCGCCGCAGAGGACCATTACGACCGGCTGCAGTGGCTATACGGCGGCACCGGCCTCGGCACGGCAACAGATGCCTGAATCACGGAAAGCCAAAGCCATGAACAAGGACACGACAACAGAGGCGCCGCGACCGACCGACAACTGGGCCGGCTATTACGAAAAGATCGGCAAGCAGCACCTGGCACCTTTGTGGGAGGTCATGAGCGAGTTGGTGACGCCGCAACCGGCGAGTGCCTGTCGCCCGCATCTGTGGCGCTACGCCTTGGCCCGGGAGGTGCTGATGGAAGCCGGCGGACTGATTACCGCCAAGGAAGCCGAACGCCGCGTGTTGATCCTGGAAAACCCGGGCATGCCGGGACAATCGCGCATCACCACCTCGCTCTATGGCGGCCTGCAATTGGTGCTGCCAGGCGAAGTCGCGCCGGCACATCGGCACAGCCAAAGCGCCCTGCGCTTCGTCATGGAAGGCAGCGGGGCCCATACCACCGTCGGCGGCGAGAAGACCCTGATGGAAGTCGGCGACTTCGTCATAACGCCGCCCCTGGCCTGGCACGACCACGTCAACGACTCGGACCAGCCGATGATTTGGCTCGACGGCCTCGATATCCCGCTGGTGCAGTTCCTCGATGCCTCTTTCGCCGAACGTTTCGACAGCGACGCACAGCCGGTCAGCAGACCCTTGGGCGACTCCCAGGCACGCTACGGCGCCAATCTGTTGCCGGTCGACCACGCCAGCGGCTCGGTCGTTTCTCCGATTTTCAACTACCCCTACGCGCGCACCCGCGAAGCCCTCGAGGCACTGCGTCGCGATGCCGCCTGGGATCCCTGTCACGGCTTGAAGATGCGCTACGTCAACCCCAATGATGGCGGCTTTGCCATGCCGACCATCGGCACCTTCATGCAGTTGCTGCCGCGGGGATTCGAGACGGCGGCCTACCGAGCCACCGACGCCACGGTCTTTGTGCCCGTCGAAGGGCATGGCCGTACACAAATCGGCGATGCCATCTTCGCTTGGGGACCGCAGGACATCTTCGTGGCACCGAGTTGGGCCCGGATTAGCCACAGCGCGGAAGAGGACAGCACGCTTTTCAGCTTTTCCGATCGGCCCGTGCAGCAGAAACTCGGCCTCTGGCGCGAAGAGCGCGGCGACACCGCGCAGCGGACAACATAGCGTTGGTCGATCTTTCTAACCGGCAATCGCCGCAAGGACCCAGCATGCATCAACTCATCCTTCACAACTACTTCCGCAGTTCGACCTCGGCGCGGGTTCGGGTCGCGCTCAATCTCAAGGGGCTCGACTACGCCTATAGGGCCTACCACCTGCGCGAGGGCCAACAGCGTTCAGCGGATTACCTGGCGCGCAACGCCCAAGGCCTGGTACCGAGTCTGGAACTGACCGACGGCACGATCCTGACTCAGTCGCTGGCGATCATGGAGTATCTCGACGAAACCCATCCCGAACCACCGCTCCT